>JBIKOV010000041.1:0-19387 GCA_044357815.1 Ferruginibacter sp.
TTTCTTTCAGCAACAAAGGTGGCCTAGTAATGCCCATTATCATCGAATGGACTTACTTGGATGGCAGCAAAGAAATAGAAAGAATCCCGGTGCAAATCTGGAGAAAAAATGAAAACAACGTAACAAAAACATTTCTAAAAGATAAGGAAGTCGCCTCCATCAAACTGGATCCATATAGAGAAACGGCAGATATCAACGATAGCAATAATAATTGGCCAGCAGTTACAAACCCTAGTAAATTTAAATTATTTAAGGCTGGGCAAGGCTTGGGAAGAGGTGCTGCATCGGGTAGCGTAAACCCAATGCAAAAAGAAATTAAAAAATAAATACCCCTAAATAAAAAAGATGACACCCGTGAGAAGGTGTCATCTTTTTTACATAAATGAAATTGACTTCTTTACTTATAAACCAGTCTTACCCACTCTTTCGAGTGATTGACGCTTCTTTTTACTATATTTTTTTTCGTAGTCTAATATTTCTTTTGTCTTCACTTTTTCTTTGGAGGGAGTTTCCACTTTCGGTGTCTCCAGAACGGCAATATTTTTTTCTGGCTCTGTAACTAAGCTTCCGCGATCATATTTTTCAGTCTTGGTTACCCCGCCCGCAGCATTATAATATTTCCATTCCCCATCTGGCACACTGTATTGCTGAGCCTTTACAATTTTGTAAGTCAAAATTTCATTATTCTCTTTACCATACACCGGAATGGTATCAAAAAGCGCTTTGGGATTAAACCCCCGCCACCCTTCTTGCCTTTGCAATATGCCAAGAAAATTAAAATATTCTTGTCGGCCATCCTTACCGCCAAAAAGATAATTTTCAATGGCTAAAATATCACCCGAACTATTAAATCTTCTCCAAACCCCTGTTTTTTTATCATCCTTGTAAAGCCCCTCTTCATCATAGCCAGGCTCTCCTCTAATTTCACCTACAGTAGTCACCCATCTTCCTTGCTTCAAGCCATTTTTATCCGTCACATTGAGTGTGTCACCCTCGGCAGATAATAAATAATCCTTATGTTGAGCTGATCCGCTAAATACAAAGAGCATTACCCCTATCCCAATTAAAATTAATTGGCGTGATTTCAATAATGAATTTTTCATATTATTTTTTTTACTAAATGAAATACCTGCACAAATTTACTTTTTCTTTTACAATCATTTTACTCAGTAGCTTTTTTTAACAACTGTTGCTCAAATTAAGCCAATGTCCGAAATAGACAGACTTATCTGCCTTCAAAAAAGAAAATTAGCCGAAAATAGCCCATTCTTAAAAAAGTTGGGTTCAGAAATATAGGCCCTCCGAAAATGAATGGATGAGTAGCAAACAGTAAAGTGAATTCCAATGATCCATCAGCATTTTGCGTAGCCTATTCAAGTACTGACCTTGGGTAGGCTATTGATAATCGATAAAAAATACCCTGAAAAAACGTAAACTTGTCAAAAAAATCATCCGGTAAACACTACCTTTGCAGTTCGTAATTCACTAGTAAACAATCTAATATTCATCAATAAAAATTAAATTATGGCAATAGCAATTGGGCAGGCTGCCCCCGATTTTTCATTATTTGACAGTGAAAAAAACAAAGTAACCCTCAGTGAACTGAAGGGTAAAAATGTAGTGCTTTTATTTTTTCCACTAGCCTTTACAGGTGTATGCACCAAAGAATTGTGCAGTGTTAGAGATAATATCGCGGCTTACAATGATACCAATGCACAGGTATTGGGTATTTCAGTGGATTCTTTATTTGTATTGGACAAGTTCAAACAAGAGCAAACTCTTAATTTTCCTTTGTTGAGCGATTTCAATAAGGAAGCGGCGAAGGCGTTTGACGTTTTATATGAAGTATTCCCAGCTTTTGAAATGCAAGGAGTAAGCAAAAGAGCCGCTTTTGTAGTTGATAAAGAAGGGGTTATAAAATATGCGGAAATTTGTGCCACTCCCGGCGATTTGCCTGATTTTACTGCTATTCAAAGTACCTTACAAAGTATATAGGCTCTTTATTCATTCCAATTTCAAGACAAAAGCAATCTCTAAGTTACCAACCTAAGCGTTGGGGAGATTGCTTTTGTCAAAGAATTGATTACTTTTACATTACTGAAAAAGCTATTTACCATATTAAGTTTCCTTATTGGGGCCTGTTTTACTTCTTTTGCACAAACCAAACCTGTTAATTCTGGGGATGCGACTGCAAAAATGATTAAGTTTTTTCCCAATCCCGCATCTTCGAATATTAATTTCGAACTTCAGCGAGGCTATGATCAATCCTATAAGCTGCTGCTATTTAATTTTATGGGAAAGGAAATGGAGGAGTTAACCCCCTCTGCCCAGGTTATCAATCTTTCGTTGAATAATTTTTATCGTGGAATTTATATATTTCAACTACGCGATAAGAGCGGAAAAATAATTGAGTCCGGCAGATTTCAAGTGGTAAAATAACCCTCGTCGATTGCATACCACTATCTTTTTGTTAGCATAATTCATTTGCAAAAGCTGTCATTTTTCGATTCGAAATTACAAGACCTGTACAATCAAAAACTTTAAATAATGCGTATTTTCCTGATCCCGGATGATAGGGTGATCAGCAGATTGACTATTAAAAACCACCTGACGGATTTTTCGTTTAGCATCCTTGGCCGCCATGGAAATGATATCCAAAAACAACTCCGGTTTTACTAGATTGGTACAACTAGAAGTTACCAGAAATCCACCAGGTTTCACTAGCTTAATCCCTCTCAGATTAATTTCCTTATAGCCTGCTACTGCTTTGTCAATGCTACTCCTGCTTTTAGTAAATGAAGGTGGGTCAAGCATCACCACATCCCACTGTTTGCCTTCTTTCGTCCATTCCTTAAGCACATCAAATGCATTAACGCAGTCAAATGTACAAATGCTTTCTACTTGATTAAGGAGGGCATTTTTATTACACATATCAATGGCAGTTTGAGAGATATCAATACCAGTGACTGATTTGGCACCATATACGGCAGCGCTTATTTCAAAGGAACCTGTATAACAAAAGGCCCCTAGCACATCTGCCCCCTTCACGATATGCTGTATCGCCTTTCGGTTGTCTTGTTGATCTAAAAAGTAACCCGTCTTTTGACCATTGGCAATATCCACATGAAATTGGATACCATTTTCATGGATGATAATATTGGTATCAAAAGCTTCAGAAAGAAATCCCTTGTGTTGTTCCATTCCCTCCAATTCTCTTACAGGCACATCATTTCGTTCGTAAATACCTTTAGGCGAAAAAATTTTTTCCAGCGCCTTTACAATGGAAGGCTTCCAGATATCCATTCCCAGCGCTAAGGTTTGTATTACAAAATAGTCGTTGAATTTATCGATAATTAATTGAGGTAACTCATCCGCTTCGCCAAAAATTAAGCGGCAATTTTGCACATATCCCAATTTTTGACGATAGACCCAGGCCTGTTGAATCGTTTCATAAAAAAATGCATCGTTGATTTCCCTGTTTTTATCACGAGTAAGCAAGCGGACCATTATTTGTGACTGGGGATTGACATAGCCCTTGCCTATAAATTTTTTGTCATGAGTAAATACATTCACGATTTCACCCGCTTTTGCAGCTGCATCCAGTGCCTTGCCCCTATTCACCTCATTAGCAAAAATCCAGGGATGCCCACTTTCTACCCTGCTGCTGATATTTTTATTAAGAAAAAGACTTTTCATCCTACAAAGGTAACTATTGTAGATACCTGTCAGTCAGTTTGAAACAAGAAAGCAGTTTTATCTTTCAAAATTGTCAATTTGGCTGAAAACTAGGCTTGGCAAAATGTTTGACAATCGTACATTTGCAATTAATTTTACCCTAATTGATCCACTGAAAACAGTGAGATAAACGAATTAATACTTTTTATGGAAGAAAAAACAAAAGTTACGCCCGAAGAGGAGGTCCTTGCAGAAGCAATAAAAGGTGTTACAGATATCGATACCAATGCAGGGGAAGCTATTCCAAGCAAAACAGATGAAAGCAATGCCGAACCTGAAAATGGGGTAGAAAAACTCCAGTCAGAGCTGAATGAACAAAAAGACAAGTATATCCGCTTATTTGCAGAATTTGATAACTTTAAGCGCCGCAATGCCAAAGAAAGAATGGAACTGATTCAAACTGCTGGTAAAGATGTAATTTCCTCCTTACTAGACGTTTTAGATGATTGTGACCGGGCAGAAAAGCAAATGCAAACATCGGAGGACCTTCAACAGATAAAGGAAGGAATCCAGCTGGTATTTGGCAAACTTAGAAATACCTTGCAAGCAAGAGGCCTCAAATCGATGGAAAGCATTGAAACTGATTTTGACGTAGAAAAACATGAGGCAATCACTGAGATCCCCGCACCCCAACCCAACTTAGTAGATAAGGTGGTGGATGAAGTACAAAAAGGATATTATTTGAATGATAAAATCATCCGCTTTGCAAAAGTGGTTGTAGGGAAATAAGTCAACAATTAGCAAATTTGAGGAAAATATATCCGCTTTTTCAAATTTGTACATTTTCATTTTAGCTGTTTAGCTAATTACCATTTGTATTATGAAGAAAGATTTTTATGAAATACTAGGCGTTGCAAAATCATCCACCCAAGATGAGATCAAGAAAGCATATCGAAAGGTAGCCATGCAATTTCACCCCGACAGAAATCCAGGGGATAAAGCTTCTGAAGAGAAATTTAAAGAAGCGGCTGAAGCCTATGAAATATTAAGCGATAGCGATAAAAGGGCTCAATACGATCGTTTTGGCCACAATGCCTTTAGCCAAGGAAGAGGTGGTGGTGGTGGTGGCGGTGGCTTCAATGGTGGCGGCATGAATATGGATGATATTTTTAGCCAGTTTGGAGATATTTTTGGAGATGAAAGCCCATTTGGTAGTTTTTTTGGAAATGGCGGCCGCCGCTCATCTGGTGGCAGATCAAGAGGGGTAAAGGGATCTAACCTAAGAATAAAAATAAAGCTTACTTACGAAGAAATGGCCAAAGGGGCCAACAAGACGGTCAAAGTAAAAAAACATGTTAGCTGTACCACCTGTTCGGGTAGTGGGGCAAAAGATAAAAACAGTTTACAAACTTGTAGCACTTGTGGCGGAACTGGACAAGTTAGAAAAGTACAAAATACATTTTTGGGTCAGATGCAAACGGTAACCACCTGTTCCAGTTGCAACGGCGAAGGAAGTACCATTGCCAACAAATGCAGCAGCTGTAAAGGTGAAGGAAGGGTTTATGGTGAAGAAACCGTTTCCATTGATATACCAGCTGGTGTTCAGGAAGGCATGCAGCTTAGTATGAGCGGTAAGGGGAATGCTGGTGAAAGAGGCGGTGCCAATGGAGATCTCATCATTTTAATTGAAGAGGAAGCACATGCAGAATTACACAGAGATGGACTCAATGTTGCTTTTGACTTACACATAACTTTTCCTGAAGCCGTATTTGGAACCAATGTAGAGGTGCCGACTATTGACGGGAAAGCCAAAATAAAAATCCCCCCCGGAACCCAAAGTGGAAAAATATTTCGCTTAAAGGGTAAAGGATTCCCCGCTGTAAACAGCTATGAAAAAGGAGACCAGTTAATTCACGTCAATATTTGGACTCCCCAACACATTACTGCAGATGAAAAATTGATGCTTGAAAGAATGCAAGAAAGTGTGAACTTTCAACCGAAGCCAGAAAAAGGTGACAAATCCTTCTTTGATAAGGTAAGAGAAATATTCTCCTAATTTTATAAAGGAAAGAAAGCAGGTTGCTATGTTTTAATTAATATTGAAAACTATATTAATTAAAATATAATTGATAGTTCATACTAATACCTGATTGAAACTAACCTTCCACCAACTGGTAAATTGCCGGGAGGTTTCGGCCAAGTCCATCAAAATCAAGCCCAAAACCCAAAAGGAATTTGTCTGGCACTGTAAACCCCAAATAATCTATTGCGATTGGATATTTCAGTGCTGCAGGTTTATGCAATAAGGCAGCAATTTTTAAGGAGGCAGGTTGCTGCTGGCGTATTTGTGGAAGAAACTGATGGAGCGTATTGCCAGTATCAACAATATCCTCAATAATGACTACATGCCTATTAACCAACGGCTCATCCAACCCAATGGAGGTAATCAAATTTCCAGTTGAAGTAGTGCCTTTATAAGAAGCCAGTTTGATAAAACATATTTCTGCCTCAATGGTAATTGATTTAAATAGGTCGGAGGCAAACATAAAAGAACCATTCAAAATGGCGATAAATAAAGGGCGTTTCCCTACATAGTCTGAATCAATTTGATTGCCCAATGCTTCGATACGCTGATGAATTTCATCGGAATTGATATAAGGTTGAAAAGTTTTATCATTCACTTTGACCATGGACATAAAGGAACTTATTTTGGATTAAGATTACCTACATTTTAAACAATACAAATAATAAAATTTCGACCTTGAATACAATCTGTTTCAATAATGGTATGTCCTTAATTTGAAAAGGGTTCATCTATTTATTTACCCACAATTAATTGCTGGCCTATTTTTAAATTATCACTGCTTAGCTTATTCCAATCTTTTAATTGTTCTACGCTTACATTGTATTTTTTGGCAATTCCGTATAACCCCTCTTTCGCCTTTACTTCATGATGTATGGGTATTGAACTATGCCCTGAATTTGTTTTTGCTTGGCCTGATTGAACGATTGGTTTCAAATACAATTTGGTGCCGGAAAACACATCCCCATCCTCATCTAATTGATTATACTCCAACAGACTTTCTAACTGAATGCCGTTATTTTGAGCAACCGAATAGCATGTTTCCCTTTTTCTTACAATTACAAAATCCTTACTTCCCTTAGCCGATTTTTTTTGCAAAAAAATCAACTGGTCTTCATCAATCAATCCATCCACCTCCAATTCATTTATATCCAAAAGCCGCTGCAAAGCTATATGGTAGCGAGTAGCAATGGCCAACAATGAAGTTCCTTTTAGGGCCTTGATGCATTTACTTCCATTGACTACATTAATTATATCCGGAGCTCCCGCAAGGATTGCTTCTGCTTCTCCATTGGTATTTCCCTCTTTTGGGGGCACTGAAATAGCAATGGCTGTATTTTTTTCAACCAATTCTGCATCCTCTTGTAAATGTTGAGCATTAAAAGCAGAAAGATCCTCAGCGCCATCAAGGTTGAATCGCTGCAAATTATATTGTTCAATATGCCTTATCAAAATAGCAGGGTATTTTGGATTCGTTGCATAGCCGGCTTTCTTTAACCCATAGGCCCATCCCTTATAATCAGTTGACGCTAAATCAAACAAAAAGGAATAATGCTTGCCTGCTCTCAGAAAATTACTATGATCGCGGTAAGAGTCCTCTGCATTCGCATACTTTCTGAAACATTCGCCCAAAGAATCATCATCATGAGTTACACCCTCGCCTTTCCAATTGCTCTTACACTTAATACCAAAATGGTTGTTAGATTTTTTGACTAGTTCGCTATTCCCACTTTCTGTTTCCAATAATCCCTGCGCTAGCGTGATGGCAGCAGGAATACCCATCCGCTTCATCTCACGAACAGCAATGTCCTTATACAGATCAATATACTGTTCCGGAGTAATCATTTGCGCATTTACCGAAAATGCCCAACAAACCGCAATCAATACTTGCTGAACTGTTTTTTTTATAACACGCTGTTGAATCATTGATCTATAATGTTTGAATGGCGGATTTTATTGTATCCGCATTAAAATAGTTTATTTATAATTTTCTGATCAACATTAAACCATCTCGTATGGTTAACAAGGTTTGATCTACCCTGGAATCATTTTTTACATGCAGATTAAATGCGTGTATTGCTACCGCATTTTTTCCAGTGATATTTTCTTCCAATACTTGGCCATGAAATAATACATTATCGGCAATAATAAGTCCGTTATTTTTTAAGTAAGGAAAAATTAATTCGTAATAATCAATGTAACCAGATTTGTCTGCATCCAGAAAAACAATATCCCAACTTTCATTCAACGTTGGGATTATCTCCATCGCATTACCTATGTGGAGTATAATTTTATCGCTATCTAGTGATTGCTGAAAGTACCCATGGGCAATTGCTGCGTCTTCTGCTCTTAATTCAATGGTATGCAAAATTCCTTCCCTACTTAATCCCTTTGCCAAACACAATGCACTATAACCTGTAAAAGTGCCAATTTCCAAAATTCGCTGGGGATGCAGCAATTTGCTTAGAGTAGTTAAAAAAGACCCTTGCACTTGTCCGCTCAACATATGTGCATTCGGGTGAGTTTCCTTTGTATCTTCCGACACTTTCAGAATCAGATCTTCTTCAGGTGAAGATACCATTTTGGCATATTGCTCTGCTAGAGGATTAACTAATTCCATATGCTTTTATTTAGACTTTACTTTTAATGCATTCGAATGGCCTATAAACCATAATCCTGCAAAGGTAAGGAGGCCATTAACAATTAACAGCTCAATCCCTATTTGGTATCCATTAAACCAACTTTTAGCGTTCATACTGATGATGTACGAAAGCATGGGAGCTATCAAACATACCAACGTAACTATCCAAGAATTGGGCAATTGTCTTTTGGTAAAAATACCCAGTGCAAACAAACCCAATAACGGGCCATAGGTATATCCTGCAAGGTCCAATATTTTATCAATGATGCTGTTGTCATTCAATACTTTAAAACCCATGATGCAGAGTAGAAACAAAATGGTAAAAGAAAGATGGACGGTCAACCTCCATCTTTTTTGCTGTTTTTCATCCAAGTCGGCTCGTTCTTTTAAACCAATGATATCAATACAAAAAGAAGAAGTTAATGCGGTTAAAGCCCCGTCTGCACTAGGAAATAAAGCAGATATCAGTGCAATGATAAACATGATACCGACAGCAGGTGGAAAATAATTGAGCACAATAGACGGAAAGGCTTTGTCACCGATTACATTGGTATTATTTAATACAAACTGTTTGACTATTTTGCCATTGACCAATACATCCTGGTATACTCCTCCATGGGCATTACCATACAAATAAAGCAAGCCTCCCAAAAAAAGAAATAAAACCAAAACCGAAACTAAAATTACAGAAAGGGTAATTACATTTTTTTGAGAATCTGCCAAAAGCCGAACACTGATATTTTTTTGCATCATTTCCTGGTCAAGCCCCGTCATGGCAATGGTAATAAAAGCGCCTCCAATAATTTGTTTTACAAAAAATCCCTTGCTATTGATATCTGTATTGAAAATATGGAGATACCCCTTATTTCCAAGTTGGGTAAATGCTTCGCCGGTAGAGAGATGAAGGTTGTTCAAAATATAAATAATGCATATAACCAAGCCGGAGATCATCAAAGTAGTTTGTAACGTGTCTGTATACACGATCGTTCTAACACCTCCTTCAAAAGTATACAACAAGATCATCAGTAATATAATCGCTGCAGTAATTACAAAAGGCACTCCTAAGCGATCGAGGATAAAAAATTGCAATACACTGATAACAAGATATAAGCGCGCGGTAGCACCCACGGTGCGGCTAACTATAAAAAAGAGTGCCCCCGTTTTATAGGCAACCCTGCCAAACCGCTGCAACAGATAATTGTAGATGGAAGTGAGATTCAGGCGGTAATACAAGGGTAATAGCACAAATGCAATTACCATATAGCCTATCAAATAACCAATTGCTACCTGTAGGTAGGCAAAGCCCTTAAATCCATTAGCAGTAACATCGCCTACTGCACCTGGTACGCTCACAAAGGTTACCCCACTTAATGAAGTGCCAATCATACCAAATGCTACCAGCACCCAGTTACTGTTGCGATTACCTATAAAGAAAGATTCATTATCAGCGTTGCGGCTGGTAAAATAAGATACCAGTAATAACAATACAAAATACCCAATTACGAAAGAAAATAAAATTACTGGCGACATAACAATGGGTTTTGATTAAATTTCATTGAAAATATAAAAAATATTCGTGCCTTTGCTTTTAAATAATTGGTAAAGATATATGGAGTTTAAATCAATCGCAGTTTTTTGTGGCAGCAAAACAGGGAATTCTCCACAATATGTAGCCCAAGCTATTGAGCTTGGGCATTTGCTGGCTGAGAAAAACATCCTATTAATTTATGGCGGTGGAGGCAAAGGGATTATGGGAGCCTTAGCCAATGGAGTGTTAGAAAAAAAGGGACAAGTAATTGGCATTATTCCCGAAGCCCTGATGGGATGGGAGCATCACCATGAAGGTATATCTGAGTTGATAGTAGTGGAAAACATGCACATTCGCAAAAGGATGATATATGAAAAATGCGATGCGGCAATTATTTTACCAGGTGGGTATGGTACATTGGACGAACTTTTTGAAATCTTAACATGGAACCAACTGAGTATCCACAACAAACCTATTTACATTTTAAACACTGCTGGATTTTATGATTCCCTTTTGGCCCACATAAAAAAAATGATTGCAGAAAACTTCTTATACACCAGTATGGAAGACGCCTTCACCATTGTAACCAATCCTTCAGAAATATTCAATCATAGCTGAGCAACCAAGTTTCATTCCTTACCTGAATAAAGCAATATTGAACCCCGCACGTATTACTGGTATCAATCTGCCGTAAGAATCTACATAGGGCGAACCTTTGAGTTGGAGCGCATCAAACATTACGGAGAAATAATAATAGGAGTTGGAACCCTTTTGCCTACTACTTGAATATCCTGCACCTATCAACAAACTATTTACATCCTCCTTTAATTTATAGGAACTCGATCCAGAAGGAATCACCTTAATTGTTTGAAAATTATGCTCGTATTGAGCTTGGGTAAACAAAAAATTAATTGGAAAGAGTCGCACAAAAGCACCTGGCCCCAGATTGGTTTGCCGAAGCTTATTATCATATAGATCGGTCTGGCCAGTATAAATAAAATTAAGACTTACAGCTGCATCTAGCCATGGGGTGAGGCTATAGCCGAGATGCGGACTTACGCCCAGCACCGTTCCCCCTGTATAAAAAGAGGCGGTAACATTACCGCCGGTGAATAAATTGGACTTGTTAAATCCTCCGGAATTTTGGTCTTGTGCTTTTATTGAAAGGATACTACAAGATAAGCTGAGTAAAAAAAATAATTTTCTCATTTGTTTTTTATAGGTAATAAATTAAAATTTAGGACAAAACACTTGGTGGCTGGCACTATTGCTTTCATTATAAAAACCTTTTCTAATCAAACTGAATTCATTCGCACCCCTTAGATTATTAAAATTACGAAGGGAAGAAATAGTTGCATCGTAACTGAAAGTAAAACGAATATTATTCAATTCAAAACCAACCATCGGAATAACGGCATCACCTGCACGATAATAGAGGCCAATAATAAATTGTTTGTCCCCAGATCCAGATAAATTATAATTAGCATTCATCCCCAGCAAAAACTCACTTGATCTTGCTTGGTTGGTATAGTACATATTGGGATTAATAATCAACCTATCCGATAACTTTAACATCGCATTGAGAAATCCAATATGCCGCATGGGTATTTTGCTACTATCCACCGATCCGCTAAAAAATGTTTCTTGGGGGCCATTTACATGCTGAATAGAATACCCCCCATTGATATAAATTTCTTCTGTTGGAAAATATGCATAATTTAATCCTGCCTGAATATCAAAGTAATTGATAGCACTGTTGGTAAGAATTACTGAAGAGGGCAATGAATTGTCAAAGAATTTTCCGTCAAACTGGTCTGGAAAGCTCAGCTTAGTAGCATCTATGCGCTTATTGGCCCAGCCAACGTTGAACCCAGCGCTCAATAAACTGCTATTACCCAGCTGCTGGTGATAGGCTATAGATCCATATACTTTAGTTGACTTCAATCCTCCACTTCCTGCCACATCACTTAATATAACCCCTCCAATACCTAGCCAGCCATTTTCAATTTGATTACGCAATAATTGGCCATCAGCAAAAATACTAATGGTTTTATAAGGTGCTGCCAAAAGCGCAGAATACTGATTGCGATAATGCGCCCCTAATCTAAAATCCGCATCGGGTATAAAGCCAGTATTGGCAGGATTGGTGGTAAGTACAGAATTGAAAAATTGGGAAAAATGAAGATCCTGGGCATACACATTCGCCATCATATGCCAATGAATCAAAACCAGGAATACTATTTTACTATTTTTTTTCATCTCAAAATTCTTACCTACAATAAAGTTAGCGAAGTAATGATATATCACCCGTTTTTCTGAATTTCTTTCCATCTGAAAATACCACATCCAAAGTATACGTATATACATCCATCGGTTGAGAAACTCCATTAAATGTTCCATCCCAACCTACCGACTGACTGTTGCTAGTGAATACATTTTGCCCCCACCGATTGTATATTTTCCAGTCCATTTTGGCAACACCATACCCCAACACTTTCACTACGCTATTGGTTCCAAATTTATTCGGTGTAAATGCATTGGGTACATCCAAAAATGGCAATACAATTACGGCAATATCAAGACAAAAAGTATCTGTACATCCGGCTGCATTGATAGCAATCAAACAGGTCTTGAAAGTTCCAGTGGCATTAAATAAATGAGTTGGGTTTTCCAACGTTGAAGTTTGACCATCTCCAAAATCCCATAAATAGTTAGTAGCCCCATTAGAAAAATTATTAAAATCTACTGCTTTATTCGGCTTGGTAGGAATGGGAGAAAAATTAAAACCAGCCACGGGGATATTGTAAACTTCAATTGACAGCGTATACTTATCTGAACGATTACAAGTAGATATATCCGTAGCAGTAAGCGTTACAGTATAGGTGCCAGTAGCATTGTATAAATGGGTAGGATTTACATTGGTGGAAGTGGACCCGTCACCAAAATCCCAAAGAAAATCAATACCCCCTAGTGAAGTATTTGAAAAGCTGGCAAGATATGGAACACAACCTTTTCTAGGAGTTTCAAAACGTGCCCTCACTGTATCGGCCAAACGTACGGTATGAGAAATGGATGTCGGTGCATTACAAAAATTTACATCATCGGTTAATAATTTTACATTATAAGTTCCGGCAGCGGCATAGGTATGAAGGATGTTTGAAATTCCTGCCCGCTGGGTCGGGGTATTATCCCCAAAATCCCATAAAAAAGTATTGTTAGTATAGGACGATAATGCAGCGGTAGTAGTATTTTGAAACAGAAAGGTTTTGCTTTGACAACCACCATTTTTGGTGGCAATAAAATCCGGTTTGATTAAATTATTACCCACCCTCACTTGGGTAAATGCAGTATCTGAAATATTACAAGTGGCCGAATCAATTGATATCACTTTGAGCTGAAAAGTTCCCACAGTATTATAAACATGCGAAGTAGAATTATTAGGTGCATAGGTGGTGTCTTTCTTAGGATTAGTAGCATCCCCATAATCCCAGATATACATTTTACCCTTTGCCAGCGTATCGGTTAATTTTACCGTCATTGGAACACAACCAATGGTATCAATTACTCCATTAATGGTAGTTTTAATACTCGCCCCCACCCCACCAAAATTCATTTCAATTTTAACGACTGCTTCATTGCAGTTATCAGATCCATTTCTTGTAGCCCATACCCCTGCAGTTGTAGGAAATACAACCTTGGAATCGCTTCGCCCTCCACAATTAGCACAAATTGCTTGATAAATAATTCCATTGGCATCAAATCGGCTAGTTCCTCCATCTACATGATCATCGAAACCTCCTTTTTGTCCATAAAAACTTCCAAATAACTGACTATTGGCATTTTTTTCCAAAATGAAAAAATAAAAATCATTTCCATCGGTAAGCTTGGGCGAAATAGCATCATTGGTAATCGGCAAGCCACCGGTTCCAGCATTTGGATACCCTCTGTCGTGATTGAATTTACCTCCCCAGCCTGATACATACACATTCTGGCATCGATCTACCAAAAAAGCAGTAATAGATAAATTGGGTATAGGCGAGTTAGTACCAAATACAGTTGAATAAACAAAAGCTGATAAATCGGGCTTTAATTTACTAATAAACTGTTTTCCACCAGCATTACTAAAAGCTGCATTGAGTACGGGCCAATTTCCGGAAGTGGCACCGGTAACATAGGGATAGCCAAACTTGTCGAACTGAATGCCATATACTAAATCATTTCCACTGGTTCCCAAAAAGGTAGTTTTAATAACCGAAGATCCATCTGGCTTTATCTCGGTAACAAATCCATCAACTTCACCACCCTGAAAAGCAGCATTAATAACCCCTGATTTATCACCAGGTAATCCTCTACTACTAGTTCCTCCTGCGACATATACATTTCCGGTAAGCGGATTGATCGATAAAACAAAACAAGCATCGCTACCATTACCTCCAAAAAAAGTACTGAATGTTTTTACAGAGAGATTGGAATTAAATTGTAGGATTACCCCATCCTGCTTTCCACCTCCAAATACAGACTGTATACCAGATCCTGCCATGGGGAAATTGGCAGATTGGGTACAGGATGCAACATAAATATTGTTATTCCTATCCAAAATCACTTCACTTCTTGCATCATCCCCATAATTCCTTCGGGTAGTTTCTGCGCCATCGGGGGTATCAAATTTCTTTCTGATATTTACGCCATCATCCGCAGAACCGCCAATAACAACTGACCCCAATAATAAATTACCAGTAGCATTCAATTTTGCAACAACAATATCATAGCCTCCACCAGGACCAATTAGGGGAACTAATTTAGGGAAATCACGAGAGCTTGACCTACCTGCAATGATAAGATTTCCTTGCCCATCGCAGATCATACTGTGAGGCTGCTCATTGCCAGATCCTCCCAAATACGTTGCAAAAACCCTTTTAGTTCCATCGGAAGAAAATTTAATAATAGCAATATCATACGGGCCATTGGAATCTTCATTCAGTCCAGCGTTAAAGGTTTGATCAAAAGCTCCTATAGATACAGGATACCCGTCGCCAAACGAAATACCTCCTGCATATAAACTTCCATCGGGACCCGGTGTTGCCGTATAACCCCAGTTATCTTTAGAACTTCCGGTAAAAGAGGCAAAAATTAAAGTAGGATCAATTACAATCGTTTCATTGGGGAGATATTCTTTAATCTTAAATCTTACTACATTGCCTGTCACTGAATATTTGCAATCCAGTGTTTGTCGGTCTCCTTTCTGAAGCTGATAAGTATAAGGGTATAATTCTTTTACCTCACCCACAGAAGTGCCAATTACCAATTCTTTATTTCTTACTTCAAGCTTATCAACCCCATCATACCTTAATGCAATATCATTGACATTTCCTCCAGGTCGCACAATGATGTCATACTTTAACTTTCCAGCATCCGTATAATATCTTACATCAATATTGGGATACATATTGGAATAGGTAACCCCTTGGAAAATTTTACAATTGCTTTGCCATTTGGTCGGGTCATTTCCAAAAAAATAATTATTAAAAGTGGGCAAAGCTTTATCGGGAGATACTAGCACATTGTTCATTGCTCCTACAAAACGTACACTATAGGCATGCGAACGTAAAGTGGTATTTTGGGAAATAGGAGCTGTTTTCCTATGTTTTTCATGTCCAATGTGCTCTTGGGGTAAATGACCATGTACTAAATCAGCCATTGCTTTAAGATCATCGGCATTGTGTTGCAACACTGTAAACCCATTTTGCTCTATAAAGAAAGCGCCCGACTGAACATCGGCCTTGAAATTAACTTTACTATTCCACTGACCCTTGTTTTCAATAAACTGCAACTGTGCCATTGTAGGTGACACCATCGCCACCGACAATAAAAGACTACAAATTAGACTGAAATATGATTTGAGAAATTTCAAGAAAATTTTTTTACAATTTACTGAACTATGACCAATAAAACAATGCAAAGTTTACTCTTAGAAAAGTATTAACTAGGAGATTTTACTCCATACTGTTTTACCGTTTTGAATTTGGATATAATTCTTTACTTGCAAATTTACTGCCAAATTAAGATCTGGGTCATTTTCAACTATTTCAACAGCAATGTTTTTGGCTACTTCTAGCATTGCCCTATCTTGAATGATATTGGCTATTTTGAAGTTCAACAGTCCACTTTGCCTGGTACCCTCCATATCGCCGGGACCACGTATTTCAAGGTCTTTTTCTGCTACCTTGAAGCCATCATTGGTAGCACACAGAATCTTGAGTCTTTCCCTTCCATCTTGGGATATTTTATTACCTGTTAATAAAATGCAAAAACTTTTTTCACTACCCCTTCCTACCCTTCCCCTTAACTGGTGTAATTGTGAAAGACCAAATTTTTCAGCGCTTTCTATCACCATTACAGACGCATTGGGCACGTTTACCCCCACTTCAATTACGGTGGTACTCACCATTATCTGTGTATCGCCGGTTACAAATCTTTGCATATTGGTTTGCTTTTGGTCGGCCTTCTGCCTTCCATGAACCATGCTGATCCAATATTTAGGTTCTGGGAAAAAAGACTTTACCTCTTCGAACCCCTTCATCAGATTTTCATAATCCAAGGTGGCAGATTCTTCAATCAAGGGATAAACAATGTAAGCCTGCCGTCCCTTTCCAATTTCCTTTTTAATAAAATCCATCACCTGAGGACGTTTATTTTCAAACTGGTGAATGGTTTCAATGGCTTTTCTTCCGGGTGGCAATTCATCGATTACACTGTAATCAAGGTCGCCATAAGCAGTTAAGGCAAGCGTTCTTGGGATAGGCGTTGCCGTCATTACCAAAATATGGGGAGGAAGCGAATTTTTTTTCCATAACCTTGCTCTTTGGGCTACCCCAAATTTATGTTGCTCATCAATAACCGCAAATCCCAGATTTTTAAACAACACTTTATCTTCTATCACCGCATGCGTTCCAATTAATATGGATAAGGATCCCTCCTCACAGGCCTGTAGAATTTCTTTTCGTTTTTTGGCAGCAGTAGACCCCGTAAGCAACTTTACCGAAATTGGCATTTCCTTAAGCAATTCGGAAATGCTGATAAAATGTTGCTGTGCCAAAATTTCGGTAGGGGCCATGATCACACTCTGGAAACCATTGTCAGCCGCAATTAGCATGCTTAGTAAGGCTACGATAGTCTTACCACTTCCCACATCACCCTGAAGCAGTCTATTCATTTGTTTTCCGGTACCGGCATCTTTTCTGATTTCCTTTAACACTCTTTTTTGAGCGTTGGTTAATTGAAAAGGGAGGTATTGATTATAAAATGTATTAAACAGATTACCTACTTTATCAAACACCCAGCCTTTACTAAACCGATGGCGGGTACTTCTAATCATACCCAATCGCAATTGAGCAAAAAACAACTCTTCAAATTTCAACCTTCTCACCGCATGGGTATAGAGATCATCAGATGATGGAAAATGAATATTGCAAAAGGCTTCCCATCTTGAAATAAAACGATATTGAACAACCACGGTATCTGGAAGATTTTCTGGAAAGTCTTTGGAGGACAACAACTGTAATAAGGCGTAGGTCAACTTACCCATCGCCCTGCCACTAAGCCCCCTTGCTTTTAACTTTTCGGTAGAAGGATAAATAGGTTCAAGGAATTTTTTTCCGCCAGCTTTTTCGGGTGTGAATATTTCTATTTCCGGATGTACGAGCTGCACCTTATTCATAAAAAAGCTCAGCTTCCCAAAAACCAAGTATAGGTCTCCGTTATGAAGTGTTTTTTCAACCCAGCTAATGCCCTGAAACCAGGTGAGTTCAATTTCTCCGGTATCATCTTGCAAATAAGCAACTAGGCGCTTGGCTCTTTTTTCGCCAATGATTTCAAAGCGGGATAGACGTCCTGCAACCTGTGCGTATTCTACTGCAGGGCTAAGATCTGCAATTTTGTCTACACGGGTTTTGTCAATATGCCTAAAAGGATAATATTCAAGCAGGTCTTTAAAGGTGAAAATATTGGCCTCTTTTTTCAACAAGGCTCCTTTCAAGGGGCCAACCCCTTTTAAGTATTCGATTGGACTAAATAATATGTTATTTACTTGCGAGATGGTAAAATGTTTTTACAAATATATTCTCTACTAGGTTAAAAGCAAGTACCCAATGATTTTGCAAAATACAAACCTTTACAAAAGTTGAGCTTTGTCAAAAGAGTCAGCTACCGAAACTCTTTATTTTCCGAAAGTTATTGGGGAGATATAAAAGTACAACCTATAATAATGATTGTACTATAAAAAATGTTATGCGTTATTTAGCGAGCAGCCCTTCGTTGAGAATTTTGAGGTCTCGGAGTATTTCTTCCCCCACCACCACCACTTGGACGAGATGCAGCAGGATTATAGGCAGGGGCTTCGCCAAATTGCGCTGGTACTGCTACCTTTGGAACAGGCTTTCCCAATAATTTTTCGATTGCAGCAAATTTTCGTTGTTCCCTTTCACTGATAAAGGTGATGGCCGTACCTTCTGCAGCAGCCCTAGCAGTCCGTCCAATCCGATGTACATAATCTTCTCCATCATGGGGAACATCATAATTTAAAACCATTCCAATATTATCGATATCAATACCCCTACTAAGAATATCTGTAGCTACCAAAATTTGAATTCTACCACTTTTAAAGTGCATAAGTACCTCTTCTCTTTTATCTTGCTCTAAATCACTATGGATCTCATCAACAGGCAAATTGGTTCTTTTCAGATCACGGGTTAATTGTTTCACACTGATCTTACTGCTACAAAATATAAGTACGGATGAAAATTTTTTTTGATGCAAAATATATTTTACCAAGGGTATTTTTTGGGTGTCATACACCACGTAGGCCAGCTGGGTGATTTTTTCATTGGGTTTGCTGATGGAAATACTCACTTCCTCCGGCTTGTGAAGAATGGTTCTTGCAAGTTCCCTGATTTTATGTGGCATGGTGGCAGAAAACAACAGGTTTTGTCGCTTCTGGGGCAGGGCATGAATGATACGCATAATGTCATCGTAAAATCCCATATCGAGCATCCGGTCAGCTTCATCTAGAATTAAATATTTGAGTCCCTGAAACTTCACATAGCCCATATTGATATGAGCCAGCATTTTACCAGGTGTACAGACAACTACATCTGCACCTGCGCTCAATGCTTTTTTTTCTTGAACAAATGCATTGCCATCTCCCCCTCCATATACTGCAATAGAACTTACAGAAGTGAAATAGGAAAGCCCTTCCATATGCTGTGCTATTTGAATAGCCAATTCACGGGTAGGCACTATCACCAATGCGGTAATACTCTGGTGATTGATGGGAGATGAAATAATATTATTGATAAGGGGAAGTAAAAAAGCGGCTGTCTTACCAGTCCCAGTTTGTGCAGATGCGATTACATCTTTTCCTGCTAATACTAATGGAATCACTTGTTCCTGAACGGGAGTTGCT
>JBIKOV010000218.1:0-5613 GCA_044357815.1 Ferruginibacter sp.
TTGATGCAAAAAAGTAACAAAAAAAATCAAGCCTGCGAATAAAAAGGCTGAAATGTTCAACATCAGCCTAAAATCAAGGAACTCGCCGGCAGAGTAAGTTACTTGATGGGGTGTGCTGGCTCAAACAGCCTTGATTTTTTAACGGCTGATATTGAAAATTTCTAGCACTTTTTATTCAAGGGCACAAAACACCTAATTTGCTAAATCGCCAAATCAAACTTTTTGAGGGTCGACTAATTAATAGAACTCATCCCATTGTTATTGTTAAGAATATTATTTCTTATCATATCTTTTACTATAATTTGACCATACTCATGCCCCATTGATTCGGAGTTGGAAGGATCAAAAGATTGGGTTTGTACAGAATATACTAGTTTTTGTGTTTCCATATCGTATAAGTTGCTCTCCCAAAAGTATTTGGTATCGGTAACATAATATCCAGGTTCATAAATTCGATTGTAGAGTGTACTTCTATAACCCCAAAAATGATTATAATAGTAGCCGTAGGGTGAAAAGAAAAGATTACCAGGAATATATTTTCTTTCTTTTTTCTTATCTAGTAATACAATTGTGATCACAGCATCCACCCCTGTATTTTTAATTTTTCCTATAGCTGCCTCTTCATCCATTTTATCAAAGGCCTTCGGACCATATTCAGTAAGGGCCGATTCCGCTTTATACCCTCTATGCAACAAATCCTCCACTAAATGATTTTCCATATTCTGTTGCAAAGTCCGATCAGATTCACGAATCAGTCCAAGTACTAAAATTTTTTTAAACTTGTAATCAGCTGTATTATCTGATTTCCAAGAATTGGTAATTTTTGATGTGTTACATCCAAAAGACATAACCATCAGTGTCAACCCAATCCAATATATATGCTTCATTTGTAATTATTTAAACTATTTTATAAAATACTATTATTTATTTCAAATTATATTAATGTAGAAGTAAATTATTATTATACAATTTACCCAAATGCTATCTGTATGATTATGATCTTCGTCAATGAGAATTAAAATTTGAATCACCTAATATTTATTGAACAGATTTCGATTCCATTAAAAAAATAAAAGATTAAACTATTGAGTGGTTAAATAATTAAACACTAAAATGGTTGTATATTCTTCCAATTAAATTTACCGTAAACATCTTCATAAAAAACCAAACGACCTGTTGAATCAATTCCAACTGGATTATACCACACAATTATCGGAATCTGCTCATCGGCAGGAACTCTAATTGGAGACTGATTACGTAGACAACCTTTTTGCTCGAGTGTATCTATAGCCAGAGGATTATTCTTGAGTACCAAATGACCTATTTCCATAGGCTTTTCCATTCGCATACATCCATGACTCAAAAATCGTTTGTTAAAAGAAAATAAATTTTTTCCAGGTGTATCGTGCAAGTAAACTCCAAATGGGTTATCGAAATTTAATTTTAATAACCCCAATGCATTGTCACAACCCGTACTTTGTCGGATTAAATAGGGGAAGTACTTTGAGTTCAATGATTTCCAGTCAACGGAATATGGATCCAAGATTGCACCTTTCTTATTTAATATTTGATAGTTACCAGTTTGAATATACGCAGGGTTTTTCTTAATTAAAGGCAATAGTTCCTTAGTAGCAATGCTATAGGGCACATGCCAATATGGATAGAGAATTACCTCAGTTATAATACTGCAAAGGGTTGGTGTAGGAGTTGATTTTTTTCCAACGATCATTTTCATTTGAAATGCAACAGCATCATTTTGATAAACTTTTAAATTTGCTGCAGGAATATTAACTACTAAGGTTGTTTGGTTTTGAGTAGTACAAGATAACCACCGATAATAGTTTAAGGAAAGTATCAACTGCTTTAATCTTACTTCAATAGGGATATTCAATTCTTTAAGAAGGTTATTTCGCAATACACCATCTGGCAATTGGTTAAATTGTAGCTGCGCATCTTTTATTTTTAATTTTAGAACACTATCTGTTAAAATAAAATTATTGGACTCGACAAAACCGAGTTGATAGAGTCTTAAAACAAGCGATAAATTGTTTATATTTGACATCACTTTGGTGGCAGTTATTTCCGTATAATCAGCAGAAGCCAAAATTGATAGGTACCATTGAATTTTATTTTGTATTAACATAATTTCAGGCCGAAAAGACCCAAGCTGGATCATTAAATCAGCAATATTTTTATGAGCAATATGTTCCGCTAAACGTTTAGGTAGACCCCTATAGACAGTATCTATTTTTAAGCCAATAAATCCAAAATTGGGCCTTGTATTCCCATAGGCGATATCGTTGAAAAAATGAATTGCGGATGTAGTAATTAGAATATCAGATTGCATTGAGTCTATATTTTTTACTGCTTGTTCATTGGTATTTAAAATTGTGACAGAAGAGATAATAGGGTAATCTCTTTCTCGGAGGCCCATTGCTGTAGAAAGCTTCAGTACTTTTTGTAATGCCTGGTAGTTGAACTGGTTTTCTCTTTTAACCCAGGCTGTTTGATATTGAATTTGGGCATAGAAATCTTTTACCTCCATATTGATTGATTTATTGGCTAAAATATAATCACGTAAAGGATTAGGAGGTAGCTGTGGGTAAAGGGCTAAATTCCAAATACTAAAAATAAAAATTAATATTATTTGTTTCACCAGAGGGTATTTCAACTGATTTGAGTGTTTTCTAAAAGATAATTATTAAAATTAATTTTTAACTTTCCAAATTGCTTTTCAGTGGCATTAATATTATTTCGAAACTGCTTAAATTTCCTATTTGCTTTTATTAGAACATCTTCCTCTTTAAATATAATATTATCAAACAACTTATCCAGTTCATTAATTTCGTTTCGTAACAAAAGAAACAAGTCATCTTCTTTTATTATTTTATTATAAAAATCCTCTACTTCTTCGAGTAAATTATTATCGAATTTATTTTTAAGCACTTCTGAAAGTCTGATTTTAAGGTGAATATTTTCTTCAATCATAAAACCTAGTAATCTTTTCCAAGTATCTATTTCATATTGCAATTGTTTCAATTTAAAATCTGGAATATTATCCAGTTTTACTTGTTTCATATTAGATATAATTCCTTGCATGTGAGGGTGTACTAATTTATTTTACATTGATCAAAGATATTGCTATCAAATTAGTTTATTTATTACTTTAGTCATCAGAATTAATGATATTAGTCAAGGTCGAGAAATTCCTTAAATGAAAAGTTAGTTTTGATTTGTAAATAGTTTTACGCTAAATTTCATTTTACATAATTTCCAAATAGACTTTTTTTTAAAAAATCTATTTCAATTCCAGTATGCTTACATTTTTTTTAATAAAGAATTGTAACCTTTGCTATAATAAAAATGCCCACCAATTTAAAAAGGAGGGCATTTTGTAAATTAATTTAGCTAAAATTTACTTGACAGCAATATGTTTACTGATTGCTGATTTTTTAGCTTCATCTTTTTTGGGTAAAACAAGTTTTAATAAGCCATCTTCATAGTGGGCTTCAATTTTTTCCTTGTTCACTTCATCTGGGAGGGTAAAGCTTCTTTCAAATGAAGAATAACTATACTCTCTCCGAGTATATCTTCCTTCCCTATCCTCTTTTTTATCTTCTTTTTCGCTACTGATAGTAAGTAAATTACCATCGATATCAATATGAAAATCATCTTTCTTTAACCCTGGTGCAGCCAGCGATACTTGGTAATCATCTTTTTGCTCGGTAATATTAACAGCGGGTATGCTCATTACCCTACTAGATAATCCCCCATCAAACCATTCGTTCCAGGGTTTGAAAAAATCGTCAAATACTGACGGTACACGTTCTGATAATTTAGCTAATGTTGAAGTTGCCATAAGTTCTACTTTTTTTATAGTGAAATAATAATTTGTTTGTTTAACAAATGTATTTTTAATGTAAAGAAAAAAAAAAGACCTTGGTCAGTAGTGTAAATGAGATTGGTCAGGGTGCAGAACTAGTAAACAACTCCCTGCTTAAATGTTAAATGGAAATTCTATAAGTTCCCATTTATATTAATTTAAATTGAGCCATTGGCTTTAATTTACATCTTACTCATTTGTTAGTATTTATACTTTTTAATATAAAAAAAATGAACTCAAGTTTCTGCATAAACACCTGATGAACATTTTACTTTAATTGAAATATTACCTTTTCTAATTTTACTTTTACTTCTTGTGCAATTTCTTGTAGTTTATCATTTTTAATGGCTTGCATCGAAGCTGATGGATCTATTGCAGACACCTCGATAATTCCAGGAATTTTCTCCTGAACAATTACATTGCAAGGCAGCATGGTTCCAACTTTATCTTCCGCTAACAAAGCCTGGTAAGCAAATGAAGGGTTACAAGCTCCCAAAATTGTATAATTATGAAAGTTAACTTGTAGTTTCTTTTGTAAGGTATCTTTCATGTCAATTTCGGTTAAGATTCCGAATCCTTCTTCTTTCAATCTGTCTTTTATCTTTTCTATTGCATTTCCGAAACTGCAGTTGATTGTTTTCGTAAAATAGTATTTTTTTATATTTGGCATCCCGAATGATTTAAATTTTATTAATAGTGGCTATTTTTTTTTCATTTCCATATTGCATTTTTTACATTTCCCTGGTTTATCACTTTTCTCATTGGGATGCATTGGACATTGATACAATTTCATAACTTCCGATTTCATTATTTCTTTTTTTGATTGCACCAAATTCATATTACATTTAGGACATTTCCCCGGATTACCACTTACTTCATCAGCGTGCATGGGGCAGCAAAATTTATTTGTTTCTGACTTTGTCCCACTGCTTACAGTTGATCTAGCACTTGAATCCTGGGTATACCCTGTAAATGAAATAATTGTTAAAATCGCAATCAGTATAATTTTATTTGTTTTCATATTTTTTATTTTATTGTGAAAGAAAGATTTAGATATAAATTAGAATTAATAACCAATTCAGTTAGTTACAAGGTGATTTTTTTACAAAGTATTCTACTAAAAGTAAAAAGTTTTTAAACTAATGCAATTAAGTTTGTTTCCTTTATTCTATCAATGATAATTTGCATGAAAATGCATGATATTTATCAGAAATATTGACTTTCCCTATTTTATAATATCTCTATTTTTAGTTAAACAACCTAATTCAAGCAATTATTTCGACATAAAACTATTATCCTAGTAACACTCTATAAATGCCTATGGATCATATAATGACATTTTTGGATATTCTAACTACTATTTATTTTCATTTTTCATTAGTCAATTTAACTGTTACAAAAACTTTCATATATACTGTTGGAAAGACATATCCTGACCAAAATCAGTTTAATCATTGAGAAAGGTCTTTCACTTGTATCAGTTATTTGCTTTACTTTAAGCAGGCTTTAGTTATTTCTATTTACCATTTTTAAAATATCACATGAACTGGCACAAGTTAAGTGTTCAAGAAGTTTTTGAATTGTTAGGTACCAATCAGCAAGGTATACATTCGGCAATGGCAGAAGAACGGTTAATTGAATATGGTCGAAATGAATTAGACACTGGAAAAAAGAAAAGTATTGCTATTCTATTTTTAGAACAGTTTAAAGACCTGATGATTATTATTTTA
>JBIKOV010000217.1:0-5613 GCA_044357815.1 Ferruginibacter sp.
TGCCGGGGCTTCGCATGGCATCAAGCCAATCGGACTTGGAGCAAGAGATACATTGCGGCTTGAAATGGGTTTTTGTTTATACGGAAATGACATTAACGATACTACCTCACCGCTAGAGGCTGGCTTAGGTTGGATTACCAAATTCACCAAGGACTTCACCAACAGGTCTTTTTTTGAAACTCAAAAGGCGGAAGGAGTAACAAAAAAATTGGCAGGTTTCGAAATGATAGACAGGGGCATCGCTCGCCATGATCATGAAATCATGGATTCAAAAGGTAACATTATTGGAAAGGTGACTTCTGGAACCCAATCCCCTACATTGGGCAAGGCAATCGGCATGGGTTATGTAGCGATTGATTTCGCATCGATTGACAGTGAAATTTATATCAGCATCCGTAATTCTTTACTAAAAGCAACAGTGGTAAAAATGCCATTTGTTTAACTGATAACTATTTTAACTGAAAACTGAAAGTCCTTACTTGTCTATTAGAAAAAATCATCGGAGGGTATTTTAAAGGAAATTTTTCAAAAAAAACGGCTTGTTGTAATGGTCTATAATTTTAACGCTATCAGCTAATTATTTTCATGGGAAAAATCCATCTTACCACAGCTATCCACGCACCGGCAAAGAAAGTATTTGATTTAAGTCGGAATATCAATTTGCATCGAATATTTTCATCTGCCAACTATGAAACGGCGCTGGAAGGGATAACCACAGGGCTGATCAAAGAAAATGAAACGGTAACCTGGCAGGCCAAATATCTCCTTAAAAAAAGGGATTTTACTTTAAAAATCACCAGCATGGAGATGCCCCTCCATTTTACAACTCAGTTGCTAGAGCGGGGCTTTAAAAATTTTCGACATGAACATTATTTTAAAGCCTTCAAAAATGGCACATTTTTGATTGATGTGGTTGAGTTTGAAAGTTCATACGGGTTGATTGGAAAATGGATAGAGAAACTTTTTCTTACCAGCTATATACATAATTTGCTATTACAGCGTAATGAAGTAATTAAGCAATATGCTGAAAAAAGTAAGCAGAAGGTCATTGTGAAATAAATAGAATAAATGAAAGACGAAAAACCAGCCTTATTTACCGCTTTATCTCCTGCATTACTGCATTTGTATGATGTTAGTAGTAGTATCGTCGTGATAATCGATGTATTAAGAGCTACCTCCACTATTGCAACGGCATTGAACAACGGAGCAAAAAATATTATTCCAGTAGATAGTGTAGCAGAATGTATTCGGCTGGGCAAGCAAATAGCTGGAATTACTGCCGGTGAAAGGGATGGCTTAATTGCAGAAGGCTTATCTCATGGAAATTCTCCATTTGAATATCCAGCGGAATTTGTTGCTGGCAAAACCCTGGTCCTCACAACTACCAATGGCACAAAATTATTGCACATGGCATTGGAAAAGGGGGCAAAGGGAGTCATCACCGGCTCGTTTCCCAATCTTTCAGCTGTATGTGATTACCTAATAGCTATGAAAATGCCAGTGATATTAGGCTGCGCCGCTTGGAAAGACAGGATGAATATTGAAGACACCCTATTTGCTGGTGCGGTAATCAGTCGCATTAAGCATCATTTTAATATAAACTGCGATTCATCCCAACTAGCTGAAATCATGTACAATGATGCCAAAGCAGATTTATATGAATTTATGAAGTCCAAAAATGCCTCCCATTACCACCGACTTTCCCGATTGGGACTAGAAAAGGATATTCGGTATTGCCTAACAACGGATGTAGCCAATATATTGTGCCTGTATGAGGGGGGAAAACTGGTAAAAGGGAGTCTTTAGCCGATAAGTTTTAAAAGTAGTCATCTCTTTGAAGCAGTTTTTCTTTAATTTTGCAAATTGCTCTTTTCTGAATGGGTCATTCCACTAAAAAGAGGGATCAATTTCACTTAGTAAGTAAAACCGGACTCAATTTTGGCACTATCCCATTTAATCAAATATGTTTACAATACCGGTTCCGATGAGGTGATCCGAAGAGGAAAAAAAATTCATGCCATTGGTAATGTTGAGTTAGTAGAGCATGATGAATTGCTGAATGGGGTAGTTTTTAGAGTAAAGGATGATATCTACAGTACGTATTATAAAGTCAATGTTCAAAAATATACAGATCCTCAATCATTATCCCTTCGTTGCAGCTGCCCTTATAATATTGGCGATGTATGTCGTCACGAAGTAGCCGCCCTTTTCCAGTTACAAGAATTGATAGATAAAAATATGCTCGGCACCAACAATGCTGTTTATAGCCAGCGGCATACGGTGGCAAAGATGAAGTACATTGATCTTAAAACCATCCGACTGCTTTGCTCACCGGATATGTATGATGCAGCCGAAACAATTTTAGAAACAACCAAGGCTGCTATCCTGGTTTCAGCCAATGAAAGAGTAGAAGCAGAATTGAAACTTGATGGGCAGTTGTTTCCGATTTTGATTCAAAAAAATGACGAACGAAATTTTGACACCTCCTGCAAATGTGCCGAAACATCCTATCCGCTATGTGTGCATAAGACGACTTTATTTCTTCAATTATTTAGGCAATACGGTCCATATTATTTCGACACTATTCGCAACTGGGATAAGGAAAAAAATAAGCTGTTACAGATCTATGGGTATAATTTATTGGATGATCTGACTGGAAAGTTTGAGTTTGTATATAAAGAGGGAAAACCTTTTCTTATTTTACTGGACACATCTATCAAAAGAGTAGCCCAGACAATTCCCGCCTTTAGACCTGCCTATTTGCAAGATAGTCGACCCACTGAAATTGAGGAGCCAGAAACGATTCCTACCGCGACTAAAAAACTCGGATTGGTCTTTAACTTTAATGCCGCAGCTTATCCGAATTTTGTAGTAGATGCTATTCAAGGTGATGTAGATGAAAAAACGAATACGCTGCTAGGGAAAGCTGAAAAATTAGACCTTACCAAATTTGTGAACACCGACCTCTACAGTGAAGATGACAAAATGCTGTTACAGCAAATTCGAAAACTTCAGACATCCGAAGTAAACAAATACTTAAATAGAAATTCACCCTTTAGCGGAATCTGGGAAAACATCATTCAAACGGATGGAGATGAATTACCAGAAGAAACTAGGTTATTGATTTCAGAATATTTTCAACCCAAACTTAAAAAAATATTTGAGGAGCAAAAAAACAACTCATTCATTTATTATTTACCAGAAAAAAAGAGTTTTAAAACCGACAATCTGGTAGAAGTATCCTTGAGCGAAAACTGGATTGCACCGCAGTTTAAGATCGCATTGCATGGAGGGCATTTTGAGCTACAATGCCGATTGAATATTAATGGAGCTGCACAGCCTGTTACCGATAATGAATGCTACAACAGTATTCTTTATCTATACAATCACACTTTTTATCTCTGGCAAAAACCCGAAGATGCTTTACAGGCCGAAAAGTTTATCAAGAACGGGAGCATAGCGCTAACCAAAGAAAACTGGTCTGCTCAAATGCAGAAGCTCGTTATGCCATTAACCCAGGAATACCTGGTAGAGTTTGACAAATCCTTAATCAAGGAAATAAAAAGTGGTGAACCCGAGGTAAAACTGATGCTGCAGGAAAAGGGCGATTACCTAGTATTTCAACCCATTTTTACATACAAGGGGTTTGAAACAAAGTCAACCGATAAGGATACTATCACCATTCCAGACGGAGATAAAATTTTAATTGTTCATAGAAACAAAGAAGCGGAACTGCGTTTTTTAGATAAGCTGAGTTCATTGCATTCACAGTTTATACGCCCCGAAGAAGGCAATAGTTTAATATTGAAAGGCCCAGAGGTATTAAAAAACAACTGGTTTTTCTTGTTTGTAGATTCTATGAAGGAATCTAAAGTGCCTGTATTTGGTTTTGAGGCCCTTAGAAATTTTCGTTTTAATACGGCAAGGCCGTCTACTCATATTCATGTAAGCAGTGGGTTAGACTGGTTTGATGCAAAAGTGGAGTTGGATTTTGAGGGGCAGCGGGTAGGTATCAATGAAATTAAAAGGGCATTGGCCTCCAAGCAATCTTTTGTTCAGCTTAGTGATGGCACATTAGGAATATTACCGGATGAATGGCTCAAAAAGTACTCCCTATTATTTAAGGTTGGCGATGGTAAAAATGATAAGCTTCGCTTGTCAAAATATCACATGAGTGTGATTGATGAGCTTTATCAAAATCGAGATGCAACAGAATTAAGTTTTGCACTGGATGAAAAATTTGAGCGGATCAGGGAGTTCAGAAATATCCCGGAAATCGTTGCGCCAATTAATTTACAGGCCATTCTAAGGCCTTATCAAACTGCAGGCTATCAGTGGCTCAATTATTTAAATGAAGTGGGATGGGGAGGTATTTTGGCAGATGACATGGGATTGGGTAAAACAGTTCAGGCGCTTACTATGTTGCAGCATTACAAAACCCAGGAGGGAAAATTAACAGCCATTGTAGTTTGCCCAACTACCTTGATTTATAACTGGGAAAACGAGATCAAAAAATTCACCCCAGATCTTAGCTGGAGAATTCATCATGGAAGTACGCGTACCAAAGACATTGCTGCATTACAGGATGCAAATATTATCATTACTACATACGGCACTTTACGAAGTGATATCCAGCTGCTAATGAAGGTTGTTTTTGATTATGTAGTGTTGGATGAAAGTCAGGCAATTAAAAATCCAGCATCCAAAGTAACAAAGGCTGCTTGTCTATTGATTGCAAAAAACAGGGTATGTATGAGTGGTACCCCACTTCAAAATAACACCTTTGATATTTTTGCACAAATGAATTTCCTAAATCCGGGATTGCTGGGGAGCATGGATTTTTTCCGAAATGAGTTTGCTAACCCTATCGATAAATTTGGCGAACAGGATCAAAAAGATCATCTTAGAAAATTATTGTATCCTTTTATTTTACGAAGAACTAAGGAACAGGTGGCAAAGGATTTACCTGAAAAAACAGAAACCATTTTATTTTGCGAAATGGAAAAGGAGCAGCGTAAAATTTATGATGCATATCGCAATAGCTATCGCGATAAGATTATGGGCGTGATTGACCAGCAGGGTATTGATAAATCGCAACTAACTATTTTGCAGGGCCTGATGAAATTGAGACAGATTTGCGACAGCCCGGCAATTTTGAATGAAGAAGAAAAGTACCCCAACCATTCCATCAAACTCGATGAGTTAACTCGGGAAATTGGGGAAAATATAGGAGATCACAAGGCATTGATATTCTCCCAATTTTTGGGAATGCTTTCTCTTATTAAAGATAAATTAAGAGAAGCAGGGGTGCCATTTGAGTATTTCGATGGAAGTACCAGCATCAATGACCGACAAAAAGCGATTGATAATTTTCAAAACAAAGATGAAAGTCGGGTATTTCTGATTTCATTAAAGGCCGGTGGAGTGGGGCTGAACCTTACGGCTGCAGATTACGTTTATATTGTAGACCCTTGGTGGAATCCAGCAGTAGAGCAGCAGGCCATTGACCGAACGCATCGTATTGGGCAAACAAAAAACATCTTCGCCTATCGAATGATTTGTATTGACACGATAGAAGATAAAATTCTGCAACTGCAGGAACGTAAACGCAAA
>JBIKOV010000040.1:0-19561 GCA_044357815.1 Ferruginibacter sp.
CTAGGTTTTTTTGACCAAACAAGGTAAAACTAGAAGGAGCCCACCCCAACAATTTTTCAAGTGAAAAAATCTTTCCTCCGATACACTCTGCTATCAGCGCATTGGCTACAAAGAATGCAGTAAAAAAAATAAATAATTTGGCAGACTTGTCCTTTAAAATATTATGTATCATTTTACAGTCAATAAATTAAAAAATAATATACTTGAAGCAATAAAAATAGGAAATTAACTATTAGCAGCCACGGAGCAATTGGTATTAATTTTTTAGAAAGAATCAATACCCCAGCAAGCAAACAAAAAATCAAGTTTAAAAAGATGGCAAATTGCCCCAATACTACCAATGTGCCGGAAAGAAAAGGCAATGGCAGAATACTATCATCAATGGTAGATTTTTTACCATTCAGCTCAATATATCCGAGCACAACAAATACTACAAAACCAATATTGCAAATAAATGTAATTTTTGAAAAAAATTTCATACTTCAGATAGTTGGGATGAAATAGATGTTGATACCCCGTCGACCATATTTTACATTTAAAAAATCATCATCTAAAAACATAATCCAGCTTATTATTTAATCCTACGCCTATCTAGCCATTCCTACCAGTCAACATCGGAACAAAAGAAAATTGTTCAAAGGCCTCCTCACTAGTAGATCCATCCTCATTTTTAGTAATTCGTAACATGCGTTGCTGTTCGCCCTCATCTACTGGTATCACCATTATACCACCCACTTTTAGTTGCTCAACCAATTTAGGAGGAATGATTGGGGCTGCTGCCGTAATGATTACCTTATCGAAAGGCGCATAGGTAGGAAGTCCCTCAAAACCATCTCCATAAAAAAACTTAAGGTTGGGATATTTAGTTTTAAAAATAAACTCTTTTGTTTTTTCAAACAGTAGTTTGTGCCGCTCAATGGTGAAAATTTTAGCTCCCATTTCAGCCAACACGGTTGCCTGGTAAATACTACCGGTTCCAATTTCCAAAATTTTATCGTACGGTTTTATCTGGAGCAGCTGTGTCTGGTATGCCACGGTGTAGGGATGGGAAATCGTTTGGCCTTCACTAATTGGAAACGACCGATTCTCGTAAGCAATCTCATCAAAAGCACTGTCCAAAAAAAAGTGACGAGGGATATTGTTCATTGCAGCAAGTACAGTTTCATCCGTAATACCCTTTTCACGCAGTATGTCCATCAATTTTTTTCGCAGTCCCTTATGTCGGTAGGTATCTTCGTAGTTTATCATATAATCAACCCTATACTGATTTTAAAAAACATTTACCACAGTCATTAATACAATCACTTCAACTGAGTGGCCATTGAGCCGATAACATTAAGATTAAGTGACAACCAAGAAAAAATTGCAAGAAAAAAAATCTAAATCAATTCAATTCACTGATTTTCCTTTTTATTTTAAACCCATTTCATTAACAATTCTAGCAATTTTACTGGTACAAATCTTTTCAGCAGCCGAAAAAGCATCCTTGTTTTCAAGGGTAGTATTTACACTAAAATAAAATTTTATTTTAGGCTCCGTTCCACTAGGACGTGCAGAAATTTTAGTTCCATCGTTTAATACAAACTGCAGTACATTACTTTTGGGCAGATTAATTTTCCAGCTTTTTCCGGTTTGTAAATTTTTACCCAACTGCAATTCATAATCGAGCAATTCGGCTACTGCTACACCATCTATGGCAGTTGGCGGATTATCTCGGTATCCCTGCATCATTTGGGCAATTTCGGCAGCTCCATTCATCCCCTTTTTGGTAATACTGATTAAGTCTTCTTTGAACATACCGTACTGCACATACAAATCCACCATTTTTGCATACAAACTTCTACCCTTATTTTTTTCATAGGCCGCCATTTCACATAACAAAGCAACAGCACTAATGGCATCCTTATCCCTCACCTGATCACCAATCATCAGGCCAAAACTTTCCTCTCCACCAATGATATAATTTTCCTTGCCTTCTTTTTCCTTTATCAAAGCGGCAATCCATTTAAAGCCTGTCAGTACATTATAACAAGCTATCTGATTTGACTTAGCAATCGTATCAATCATTTCAGTAGTAACGATCGTCTTCACAACCATATCATTGGGCATTGCAATTCCCTTTGCCTTGCGTGCCTCAATGAGGTAATTAAATGCTAACACAGCTGTCTGGTTACCGTTCATTAGTACCCATTCACCCTCATTATTTTTAACCCCAATGGCTACACGATCACTATCAGGATCGGTACCAAGCAAAATATCCGCATCCAATTGCCTTGCCATAGTAAGGCCGATACTCATCGCTTCTTTTTCTTCAGGATTAGGATAAATTACGGTTGGGAAATTACCATCCGGCACTCTTTGTTCATCAACAATATGCACATTGTCAAATCCAAATTTTGCCAACACCTGTGGCACTAGTGTGATACCTGTTCCATGGATAGGGGTATACACAATTTTTAGATCATGCTGTGCTTTACAAATTTCCGGGTATACGCTTAAACTCGCTACCATATTCAGATAGCTTTCATCAATATCTTTTCCAATGATGACAATATTGGCTTCCCCACCGCTCCACTTCACATCATCTACAGAAGCTATTTTTTCAACCTCTTTAATTACATTTTCATCATGAGGCGATACCATTTGAGCGCCATCATCCCAATATGCTTTATAACCATTATACTCCTTAGGATTATGAGAAGCCGTACAAACTACTCCACCCTGGCACTGAAAGTGGCGAATGGCATAACTCAATTCAGGAGTAGGTCGAAGGGCTTCAAATAAAAATACTTTAATTCCATTAGCAGCAAACACGCTGGCAGTAGTTTCGGCAAAAAAACGACTATTATTTCGACAATCATGTGCAACCGCGACCTTTACGTTATCGCCAAAACATTTTTTTAAATAATGGGCATAGCCCTGAGTGGCCATTCCGATGGTATACTTATTGATTCGGTTGGTTCCTACCCCCATTACACCCCTTAACCCTCCGGTTCCAAACTCTAAATTTCTATAAAATGCATCTACCAAATCATCCGGATGATCTTTTTGTAAACGTAGAATTTCATCCTTTACAGACTGCTCGTAATTGCCAGAAATCCATTGATTGATTTTTTGTTGAATACCTTGATCCATATTTTTATTTTACTTCTTCAAAAATAATTGTTTAGTTTAAGAAATCCGATAGGACAGTAAATTAGTGTGGATTTTTCATTGAAGCAAGCCGAAGTATCTTAAAAAATTATTCCACGATATAGTTCAGTCATTTTCATTCATTCAAGTGGCTAAGAAACGAATTGTTGGCTGAAATTGAATTGGAGGCCAAAATATCTTATTGGCTGATTTAATTTGCCTTAACTTCCTGTACCCAGGCACCTTTTACTTCGCCATCGTCTACTTCAACAGTAATGTGTTCATCCAGGGCGGTTGAAATTGAAAGTCCAACATAATCTACATCTATGGGAAAGGATTTATGGGTTCGTTCCACCAACACCAATGTTTGAATTTTTTTTGGATAGGTCTCCAGTAATGGTTTTAAAGCATATAACATGGTTCTGCCACTATTGGCAACATCATCAATTAATAAAATGGATTTACCATTGAAATCCATAGCAGGATCCAAACTCACCAACATTGGCTTCTTTTTGTTTAAAGAAAGTTCAACCACAAAAACCACTCCGCTAAATACCCCCTGCAGGTAGTTTCGGATTTTATGAGCAATCACTATCCCATTTTCCTTGATACCAATTAGTATTAGCTGGTCAGCATCACAATTTTGTTCAGCCACCTGCAAGGCCATACGGCGAAGCTTTTTATCTGCTACTTCCTTGGTTAATATGTATTTTTTTTCTACCATTACTGCCAAATTATAAGTATTTACACGAATTTATAGCAAGTAATCAATAATTGCACATAATTCTGAAAATTGAAGTTAGATAATTACCTTAGCTCTATAATATACCCTTATGCAATTTTTACCCCAAATCATTTTCATTGCCCTAGCAAGCCTTGCTATCTGGCTGTTTTCAAAAAACATGCTTCAGATCCGTCGCAATATTTATTTAGGGAAAGCGGAAGATCTTAGTGACCAATCCTCCAAACGATGGGGAAACCTCCTTTTGCTGGCATTGGGGCAGAAGAAAATGTTTAAAAATAAGCCCGTAGCAATAATGCACCTGATTATTTATGGAGGATTTATTATTATTAATATTGAGGTACTGGAGATCGTGATGGATGGTTTATTAGGCACCCACCGAGTATTTCTTGGTCCTCTCGGTGACGCCTACTCTTTTTTGATCAACTTTTTTGAAATTTTAGCCCTCGGCGTAATAGGTGTTTGTATTGCTTTTTTAGTCAGAAGAAATGGAATGAAACTGAAGCGTTTTTTGAGCAACGACCTCAATGGATGGCCCCGGTCGGATGCCAATTACATTCTAATTGCAGAAATAATTTTAATGAGCTTATTCCTGCTGATGAATACGATGGATCGTGCCTTGCAACTTCAGGGAAATGAACATTATCGAAACACCGGTAATTTTGTTATTTCGGGTTGGTTAGTACCCTTTTTCAGCGGATTATCCGCCGCTAGCTTGCTTCTAATAGAAAGAAGCAGCTGGTGGATACATATTGTAGGCATCTTTACATTTTTAAATTACTTGCCTTATAGCAAACACCTCCACATTATACTTGCGTTTCCCAATGCATATTATGCAAGACTTTACCCAAATGGACAAATGGACAATATGCCCAATGTACAAAATGAGGTAAAATACATGATGGAACCTGCGCTAGCCCCCACTGGAGAATCGCCTGTTATGAAATTTGGCGCTAAAGATGTTTTTGATCTTAGCTGGAAAAATTTGCTCGATGCTTATAGTTGTACAGAATGTGGGAGATGTAGTACCGCTTGTCCAGCCAATCAAACAGGCAAAATGTTGAGTCCTAGGAAAATAATGATGGACACCAGGGATCGGCTGCAGGCAGCCGGTAAAAACATAAATACAAATGGTGTATTTAAAGAAGATGGCAAGACCCTCTTACATGATTATATCACAGTGGAAGAATTAAGGGCTTGCACTACCTGCAATGCCTGTGTAGAAGCTTGTCCTGTAAGTATCAATCCCCTTGATATTATTTTGGAATTACGGCGGGCCCTAATTATGGAAGACAGCAATGCTCCCCAAGAATGGAATGGCATGTTTAGTAATATTGAAAATAATTTTGCGCCTTGGAAATTCAGTCCGGATGACCGGGATAAATGGACAGAAGGAATAAGTTGAGAAGGGTAATACGAGCTATTAGCTGAATCAATACAAATTACCTGAGCGGCTTGACTAGGCTACATTCAATAAGTCTATAAAAGGAGAAATGCTTACCAAATCAATTGCTTGCAGTATTGTCTTTACTATCACCAAACTTTGATATGGCATCTTTTTTTTGAAGGATCATCACCAACTGAATCAATGCAGTTAAGGTAAATATCCCTCCAATTACCCAATTGAGGTACTGCTCACTGTTTGCAATGCGCTGAACCATCCATTTACCTCCAAAGATAAAAACGCAATTGCCCAATAAAGTACCCACCCCAATTCCGACAATATAGATATTGTAGTATAATGGCCTTGGCTCCAGTATTTTTTTTGTAAACAAGACCGTACTCCAGCCGAACCAGAATGGAATCTGAACCGGATTAATGGCGCACATCAGCATTCCCAAAAAAAAACGATGCAAATTATTATTTAATAATACATTTTTAGCTCCACCTCCCGATTTGAAAGCTGCCACAAAGCTACCTACAGCCAACGCAACAATAATTGCTAAGGTAATCCATTCCATCGCCTTCATCAGACGTTGTTGTTTTCGAACCCAATCTATTCCCACCAATGAAATACGAACATAAACCATCTCTACCAGCAAGGAGCCCATAGAAAACCAAATAGCATTTTGAATACTTTCCTGAATGCCTATTTGCATAGCAGCCACATTCAATGTCCCTAAAGGCAAAGAGCCAAGGAAACTGATGAGCAAACCCCAAAAAAAGATGTGAAAGAATTTAGTCACTCAACAAAGATAAAGTTTCTCCTTCTTTACTTTACATGAAAAATTGCTACTAAATCAATTGAAATATGCTACCATGTCTAGGTCAAAGATTCAATGAATATGCGCTACCTCCTTTTTAATGCTAGTCTACTGGTTGCACTAACAAATAAAGATTAGCTTAACTTTTATCGAAAGTACTTTTAAGACCAACTAACCTACCCCATTGCTTCATCAGTTTTTTTCATTTCCACAATATGCTCACGGGCAGATTTCATAAACTGATTGCCTTTCCTAAATGGCCAGGGGGCTATTCCTTGAAGCCGATTGTATTTACTTATTTCATACAACGCTTTCCAGTGCTTAAGAATTTCTTTATATGCTCCCACTAGGGTATAGCCAGTATCATAAAAATGATTAGGTTCTGCACCGCATCCATTGTATTCTAAAATGGTAAAATTTTTACCCTGCTTAAAATCAGTAACATTGGAACACATGATATCGTATCGGCCATAGAAAAAATCATTGATCCCAATACTAATTTCATCAAATATGGCTACCAGTTGATCATCGATATGATCTTTAAGGTCAATAAAACGCGCACCCCTATTGTGATTGGCAGCATAGCTCAACATATACTTTTCTCCTTCAGCCAATATGATATCCCAATTATCCTTATGCTTATTAAAAAGCTCTTCTACCCTACCAGCCCCTTTTGAATGTTGCTCAATGAGCGAGGATAGGGTTTGCTGACCGTCACCAACCACCTGCAATGGAATCTTATGTAAAAAACCAGTAATCTTCCCTTTATCTGAATTGGGATGCCGAATATAAAATACACTTACCTCCATTGGATAGGTCACCAAATTCTGTACTATATATTCCCAAGGCATTTGGGAATGATATTGACGCAGTGCTGCCTCATTATCAATTTTCCTCAACAAAATACCCTGACTGCCCACTTCTGGTTTAACGATGAAAGGATACTCAATTTGAGATTGCATCAAACGCTGCTGCAACAAAGAAAAATCCTCATTGGGTAGTACATTGCAGGTGGCAGGATATAGACTAGTAGGTAATAAATCATACATCTCTTTTTTGGGTTCCCCTTCCATTCCGCCAAATGTTAATTTGGGATTACTGGAAGTGAAAAACCAAACATGCCCCGATTTGATGGTGTACCACAACCAACATACTGATATGGGGGCATAGAGCAGTTTAAATGGCCATGCTTCCCAATCTTTAATAGCACCAAATATGAGTTGTATCTTTTTCATTGAAACACAAAAATAGCACCTTAGCTGCAACAATTAAGCGTACTGCTAAAATATATCAAGACAATGTGTTTAATAAAACAACAAACATTTTGCTACCTTTACTTTACTGAAACATATGATATGATGCATGTACCAACAATGGCTGAAATGATAGCGAATGGAGAAAGTCCTGATATCTTGTTTTGGGTAGGTTGTGCAGGAAGTTATGACCAACGAGCCCAGAAAATAACCCAGGCTTTTGCAACGATCCTACACAAAGTAGGTATTCGGTATGCCATTTTGGGAAAAGAGGAATTGTGTACTGGAGATCCTGCAAGAAGAGCTGGCAATGAGTTTATGTTTCAAATGATGGCTTACCAGAATATTCAGATTTTAAACGGTTATGGAATAAAAAAAATAGTCACTGCCTGTCCTCATTGCTTTAATACATTAAAAAATGAATACCCTGAGTTGGGTGGCAATTATGAGGTAATTCACCATGCTACTTTTATTCAACAGCTCATTGATGAGGGTAAAATTACCATGAAAGAGCAGGGAAGTTTTAAAGGAAAAAAAATCACTTATCACGACAGTTGTTATTTGGGCAGAGCTAATAATATTTACGAAGCTCCCCGCAAGGTACTGGAAGCATTAGACATTGAACTGGTAGAAATGAAGCGGTGTAAATCCAACGGTTTATGCTGCGGTGCCGGTGGCGCTCAGATGTTTAAAGAAGAAGAGAAAGGAGCCATCCGTGTTAATTTAGAAAGAAGCAATGAAGCCCTTGATACCGGTGCAGCAATCATTGCTGCTGCTTGTCCTTTTTGTAATACAATGCTCTCAGATGGAGTAAAAAATAGTAATAAAGAGGATGAAGTTCAGGTACTTGATATCGCAGAATTAATCGCCCAATCCATTTAAAAAAATAGTATGAACCTACAATTTCAAAATCAAATACCAGTCGAATTTAATGATTCATCGAAAGTATGGATCTACCAAAGCAGCCGTTTATTTTCAATGAGCGAAGCTTTGGAAATAGAAGCCACACTTGAACAATTTGTAGCCTCCTGGAAGAGTCATGGTGATGAAGTAAAGGGATATGGTAATTTATTTTTCGGACAATTTATTATATTGATGGCAGATGAAACAGCCACCGGAGTAAGTGGGTGCAGTACAGATAGCTCGGTTAGAATAGTGAAAGAAATTGAACAGCAATATAGCGTTCAACTTTTTGAAAGACAAACATTGGCATTTGTAGTAAAAGATAAAATTCAGCTGCTGCCGCTATCTCAACTAAACTATGCTGCAGAAAATGAATTTATTAAGGCCGATACCCTCTATTTTAATAATACAGTGTTGACTAAAAAAGAATTGCTGCAAAATTGGATCATTCCAATTAACAATAGTTGGTTATCCAAACGCATTGCCTTTCCAGCATTGAGCTGATACAATTATTTTTCTGAAGGATTTCTTTTTAGGAAGTTTAACTTGGTGATGGTAGCTTCTAGTCGAGCTAATTTGGTCGTTTCTTTTTTAGCACCCGCTATCCAAGTGATGTATTCATTTTTATTTGAAAATGAAAGTGTTTCATAGAAAGACTTTGCCGCTTGATTTTTTGAAAACAACAATTCCAATGCAACAGGTGTTGTGATCGTCTTTTTTTCAGACTCCTTCACTTTTTTTTCAACAACAACGGATGGTCGAATTGAAGGATTTGATTTTTTAAACCGCATGGCAGTCCAAATGCTATCCAAGGTGATTAAACGAACTTCTTCATAGCCAAAATGAGCGATACAAGCCCAATTACATTCTCTGGTCAAATCGCTTACAATCTTGGATGCTGCCTTAGGATAGGCTACCCAAAGTTTTGCATCGTCATGCAAGGCAGGGACTACATCTGTTAAAATATCTTTAAGTTGCTTGTGGCTGATTGCAAATACAAGTGCGAAATCAATTTTTCTAGCTTTAAGTAAAGGAGTGACGTTTTTCGCAAATGCTATTTTTACAAATTGCTTTTCAACAGTGGAAGGTAAGCCTTGAATCAATATATTTTTTTCATCCTTTAATTGCAACTTTTCCAACAAAGACAGCGACGGAGCTAATACTTCCATTTAAAAACTTATTTAATTTAAAAAAGATTACCGAATCATGGATTCTCAACAAATATTTCATAGTATTCCTCTGTTACCCAAGAAACAGATTAAAAAAAGTAACACAAATTTAATTTTAATTTTTAACATAGCACCATAAAACTCAGTATTTACAATGAGTTAGCTTGAAAATAGCTGAAAACTTATTTTACAGATGGTTTATAATATTGCAAAGCCTCATTCATATAACCCTGTAATCGGGAAATCCTATTTTCATCCGCGGGATGGGTTGCTAAAAATTCCGGTGTATGTTGATTTCCAGCAGCCTCAGACATTCTTTGCCAAAATTGGATAGCTTCCCTCGGGTTATAACCTGCCATAGCTGCGAATATTAACCCAAAGTGATCAGCTTCATACTCTTGTTTTCTTGAATTGGGTAAGGTGAAACCTATTTGACTTCCAGGACCAAATATTCCATTAAATATGCTATTTACTTTTCGATTGTTGGAGGTTAATACATCTCCGGCAATTCCCATACCTTGGGTAATAAGCGCCTGGCTCATGCGTTCGTTACCATGACTGGCTACTGCATGGGCAATTTCATGTCCGAGCACAATGGCTAATGAAGCTTCATTTTGAGCAATCGGCAACAAACCGGTATACACTACCACTTTACCTCCGGGCATACACCAGGCATTGACTTCTTTGTTTTCTACCAAATTAAATTCCCACTTATAACCCTCCAAAATTTTCGCCTTTCCTTTACTTGAGTAATATTGGGTGATGGCATTTCCTATTCTATTACCAACCCTTCGAACCATCTCTGCATCCTTATTACCAGTAGAAACAATCACCTTACTCTGGGAAAGAAATGATTTATACTCGGTGATCGCCATTATTTGAAGTTGGCTTTCAGGTAATATACTAAGTTGCCTTCGTCCGGTTACAGCGTTAGTAGTACAGGAACAATAAAAAAGAATTAAAAACAATAGGAAGGGAAAAAGCTTTTTCATTTTATTAATATTTACTTGACAATGATAGATCAATTTGGATGAGCAGATATTACGTATCAAACCCAGACTGAAGTCCAAAAAAATACAAATTGGTATAGGCAATTGCTGTACCGAAATTACCAACAAACCTTTGTCTCGTGGTATTTGAAAGCTTAATAAAATGGTAAGATTTAGGGGAAATTATTTACGATTGAGTTTTCGTCTATCCCTAGCTTTAAAAATAGGTACCCTACTTTCACTACCCCTTAAAATTTTGATAATATTTTTTTGATGGGTAAGTATAATCATGATAGCTACTAATACTGCAAACACTCTATAAAGGGTAACATCATCGTTCCAAATCCAAAGTACGCAAATAGGCAGGGCAATCCCTGCTAAAATAGAACTTAATGAAACATAACGGGTAAGTAATAAAACCAGTAGAAAAACCCCCACACAACTTGCAGCTATTACAGGCTGAACAGTTAAAATCATTCCAAATAAGGTTGCAACACCCTTTCCCCCCCTGAATTGGGCGAAAATGGGGAATATATGCCCTATTACTGCGGCCAAGCCTAGACCTACCATTAAATTCGTTCTATCCCACTCGTCGGTAAGGTAATGAGGCAAAAAACAGTATAAAGCCACCGCAATCATTCCTTTTAAGATATCACATATCATCACAATAGTCCCATACTTAGAACCCAGTACCCGAAAGGTATTGGTAGCTCCCATGTTTCCACTTCCATAATCTCGAATATCGATATGAAAAAAGACTTTGCTTATGATTAAAGCAGTGGGAATAGATCCAATAAAATAGGCTAAAACTATTAATAGTAGTTCGTTCATTCTTTCTTTAATGGGTTCGAAGTACAAATATACCGGATATTTGTTCTCCAACACATTTAATTCATCCTAATGTTTTACCAATTAAGGCATATTTGCCAGCACCAAAATCCAGTCGCCACGTTGCAAAGTGGAATTATATTGTAATCCAGCTTCCGCCAATGATGCAATGACAAGACTTTCATTCTCTTTTAAAAACCCACTCAGCAGCACCGAACTACCTGGAAATGAATCTAATACGATTGATTTCAAATTAGGCAGTATCACATTTAGGTTAATATTGGCCAAAATAACATCAAATTTTTCTTCAATGGGCAAAGCATCCATCTGAGCTATACGAATATTGGTACAAGCATTTTGCTCAATATTCTCAAGGGTGTTGGTAATACTCCACTCGTCATAGTCGATGGCAAAAACATTGGATGCCCCCAATTTGCTGGCCAAAATCGCCAATACACCGGTCCCGGTTCCAAAATCCAGCACCAATTTCCCTTTAAAATCGAGTTCCTGCATCTGCTGAATCATCAGATAGGTAGTAGCATGGTGGCCGGTGCCAAAGCTCATTTTAGGTGTAATTATGATTTCGTGTAAAACATCTTCCATTGGTGCATGAAATGTTGCCCTTATCCCTACAAAATCATCCACCAGCACCGGCTGGAAACCCTCCTCCCATTGCTTATTCCAGTTGATGTTTTCGACCGTATATTTTTGATACCCTATATTTTCAAACATTTCCATCACTTGGGAAAATTCAGTTTGCTTAAAAAGATGTTCGGCAATAAAAGCCTTTAGAAGCTGTGCCTCCTCTTCAAACCCTTCAAAACCCTGTTCGGATAATAAGGCTACCAATTTCTCCAATTGTTCATCTTCCTGAACTTCAAAATCGAATTGCAGATAGTTCATGCTGATATTTTTTATATTATTTCAATAAAAGTAGTTGCACCTAAGAAAGCTCTTACTACAAAAAACTCCGAAGAAAAATCTCCGGAGTGTATACTGAATCAGATTAAATTAAGGTCTTTCCTGTGCTTCAGGCTTTGGCATCAAAGCCTTGCGACTGAGTTTAAACTTACCGGTACGTTGATCTACCTCTAATAATTTCACTTTCACACGATCTCCTTCCTTAAAGATCCCTTCCATGGTTTCCAAACGCTTCCAGCTGATTTCACTAATATGCAATAAGCCTTCTTTTTTAGGTAAAAACTCTACAAAAGCACCAAATTCCTTTATGCTTTTTACAGTGCCTTCATACGTATCTCCTACTACTGGTACAGCAATCAATCCCTTGATCCAATTAACTGCTTTGTCCAAACTTTCCTTAGATGCAGAGAATACGCTCACTTCACCTACATTGTTTACTTCTTCAATATTAATGGTAGCACCCGTTTCACGCTGCATTTCCTGTATTACTTTACCACCGGGTCCGATTACAGCTCCGATATATTCTTTATCGATGGTTAATTTAACCATTCTTGGCGCATGTGGTTTCACTTCTTCTCTATGAGCAGGCATACAGGCATACATAGCATCCAGAATATGCAAACGACCTTTGCGAGCTTGTTCCAAAGCCTGGCGCATAATATCCATACTTAAACCGTCCACTTTAATATCCATTTGCACACCACAAATACCATCACGGGTTCCAGTTACTTTAAAGTCCATATCTCCCAAATGATCCTCATCTCCCAAAATATCTGTTAATACTGCAAATTGGTCTTCTTTTTTGATCAATCCCATCGCCACACCACTTACATGCTTTTTAATAGGTACACCTGCATCCATTAATGCCAATGAACCCGCACAAACAGTAGCCATTGAAGATGATCCATTACTTTCCAAGATATCACTTACTACTCTAACTGTATAAGGATATTCAGACCCTGGCATCATTTTTTTCAGTGAACGCATAGCTAGGTTACCATGACCAACTTCTCTACGTCCAACACCACGCATCATTTTTACTTCACCAGTAGAAAAAGGTGGAAAATTATAATGTAAAATGAATTTGGTATAATCTGATTTGAATGCACTTTCAACCAACAATTCATCTAACGGTGTACCGAATGTAACGGTAGTAAGAGATTGAGTCTCCCCTCTAGTGAACAAGGATGAACCATGCGGAGTTGGTAAAATATTAGTTTCCATAGATAGGGCACGAATATCTTCAGTACCTCTTCCATCCAAACGCTTTCTATCGGTAAGGATCATATCCCTTACCACATTGTACTGTAATTCTCCAAAATAATGACCAATCAATGCTTTATCTTCTGCAGGTAATTCTTCACCTAAAAATTCTTTTACCTCTTTTTTTAATGCATCAAAAGCATCACTTCTGTCATGCTTTGCAGAAGCAGATGAAGCAATTGCATAGGTTTTATCTTTACCGAATGCAATGATCTTTTCATTCAACTCCTCATTACGGTAAGGTTTGGTATAAGCCCTTTTGGTAGCACTTCCCACCTTGTCTCTCAAACGCTGCTGTGCCTTAATTTGAATTTTGATAGCTTCATGACCCAGTTCAATTGCTTTTACCAAATCTTCTTCTTGACACTCTTTTGCCTCACCCTCTACCATCATAATATTGTTTTCGGTAGCAGCAATGATAAATTCAAGATCGCATTCAGCCAGTTCTACCCTACTTGGATTTACAATGAACTGACCATTTTTTCTTCCAATACGAACTTCAGAAATAATTTCTTGAATAGGAATATTAGAAACAGCCAAGGCTGCAGATGCTGCCAAGCAAGCAAGTGCATCTGGAATCACTTCTGCATCACTTGATACCAAACTGATTAGAACCTGCACATCACACAAATAATCTTCTGGAAACAAAGGACGCAATGCACGATCAATTAAACGACTGGTTAAAATTTCGTAATCATTCAACCTTGCTTCTCTCTTAAAAAATGAACCTGGTACACGACCTGCAGAAGAAAACTTCTCTTGGTAATCTACTGATAATGGGAAAAAACTTTGACCATCTTTAGGCTCTTTATTGGCAACAACAGTGGCTAGTAAAATACAGTTCCCCTGTTGTACAGTAACAGCTCCGTCCGCCTGGCGAGCCATTTTACCTGTTTCGATGGTCACCATCCGGCCACCACCTATATCAAATGTTTCTGATTGAATATTAAAACTCATAATTGTATAGATTGTATATTTTAAATAGATGCGCTCACTCCAACCGATTTAAATAAAAAATAATTCCCAACTGTTGAAAAAATAGTTGGGAATTGAATTATTTAAACATGGAGATAAGCTTATTTACGGAGGCCTAATTTTTCAATTAATGCTCTATAGCCTGTCAAGTTATGTTTGCTTAGATAGGTAAGCAGGCGTTTTCTTTGACCAACCATCATCATCAATCCTCTTTGAGAAGAAAAATCATGCTTATTCAGCTTAAGATGATTAGAAATATGGTTGATACGTTCAGTCAATAGGGCAACTTGACCTTCGATTGATCCTGTATTGGAGGCTTTACCACCAAAGTCTGCAAAAATTTTCGCTTTTTTTTCGATTGTTAAATAAGGCATTTCTTTGTTTTTAATAACGTCTTTGTTAATTTATCTTTTTTCTAGCTGGCAAAAGTAGGAAAAAATATCGAAATGCAGGTAGGAATTGACAAATATTCATATTAAATGACCAAGGAGGCATATTTTCATATAAAAAGGGAACTAAGCAATACCTTAGAACCCCTACCATAAGGATGAACAATGCCCCCCATGGCAAGAAATCTCAATTACAAGGATTTTCAGCACTACCAATTAAAACAGGTTGACTCCATCCCTGAAACTATGGATGGATTGATGAAATTACAATCAGGATAGGTTATTCCTCCTGTAGGTATTTTAAGTGTAGGGAGAATAAAACAATGAATAAAAGACCAATAAAAGCTGCCAACATGGAGAGGCCCATCACAGCAAAATTGTCCCAAAAGAGAAGAAAATGAGTAATCAGGTTAAAAAAAACGCCCAATACCAAGGAATAAAATCCAGTTCTTTTTCCTTGAAAAATCAACACCGCCGCTATCAGACAAAGTAAGTAAGCAACGGAGCCACCGACAGAAAATTTTTTATAGTTCGCTACTGTTATATTTCCAATCCGAATACTGGGATTAGTCAAATCACCTTTGGAATAGTCCAATACTTTAAGCTGACTATTAGAACTTTCTGAGGTAATCCTATCTACTACCGTTTCAGCATTAAAATACCCTACCGTATTAAATACAATTCCAGTAATACTTCCAAAGAAGGTTAACAGGCATAGTAGGGGTAAAAATAAAGGACGATGGGTGAGATCGCTTTGGGTAAGTCTTGTTTCGTGGTGCATAAAAAATCAATTATACCTTAAGTATAACATAATTTTTTAATATATACAAGTAAATGGGGTAGTTATTTTCTAGCCGACCAAAAAAACAGCATACGAAAATCCTAGTAGCCACCAATAGAAGGCAGATTATTCAGCTATACTTGCGTTGTCAAATACCTTCCCTCTTTCAGTTTTGATAGTTCTAGCAGGAAACTTATTGATAACCATATAATCATGGGTAGCCATTACAATTGCAGTTCCATAATCTTTGGAAATATGAAAGAGTAACTGCATAATTTCATCACTCGTTTGAGGATCGAGGTTACCTGTAGGTTCATCTGCGAGAATCAAACGGGGGGAATTTAACAATGCCCTAGCAATATCCACCCGCTGCTGCTCTCCTCCACTCATTTCAAAAGGCATTTTAAAGCCCTTGGTCTTTAAGCCAACTTTATTCAACACATCGGCTATTTTTTCATTCATTAAATTATCATCTTTCCAGCCGGTAGCCTTCAAAACAAATTTCAAATTTTCATTCACATTGCGATCGGTTAATAATTGAAAATCCTGGAAAACCACTCCCAAACTGCGTCGAAGAAAGGGTACTTTCTTCCAATCCAATTCCCGCAGGTTGTAACCTACCACCGTTCCTTCACCTTCAGTCAAGGTAAGATCACCATACAGTGTTTTCAACAAGCTACTTTTGCCGGTACCGGTCTTACCCACGAGGTAAACAAACTCTCCTTTATCGATTGAAATATTTACCTCACTTAAAATAAGACTGCTACTTTGGTAAATATTTACATTTCTTAATTCTACGATTGCCTGAGACATAATAGATTACTTTTAAGTGTTTTGATATTTATAGAGAGCCGTTGTTTTAGTATATGATTTCTTCCCCTTTCAATTTAATTACCAATTCCTTTTTATCATTTGGCTCTACCCTTCCAATCACCTGTGCTGCAATATTAAATGAATGGGCAGCAGCTACCATGATTTCAGCATCTTCAGGTGTACAATAAATTTCCAGTCGGCAACCCATATTAAATACTTCATACATTTCTTTGTTGCTGCTCGCACTACTTTGCTGAATGATTTTAAATATTTCGGGTGCTTCAAATAAATTGTCTTTTATAATCCTGAAATTTCCCGGAAGGTATTTCATACACTTGGTTTGACCTCCTCCACTACAATGGATTAACCCATGAATTTTATCAAAATGATTTTCCAACAATTGCTTTAATACCGGCGCATAGGTTCTAGTAGGAGAAAGAATCAATTTACCGATAGTAGTAGTAAGCAGTTCGTCGCCTACAGAAAAGGAAATAGGGTCTGAGAGTTTGTTTTTTCCGATATAAACTACCTCCTCGGGCAAATTGGTATTGTAACTTTCCTTAAAATTGTCGGCATAATATTTACCTAACACATCATGCCTTGCACTGGTGAGCCCATTGCTCCCTATTCCACTGTTATAGTTAGATTCATAAGTTGATTGGCCAAAACTTGCTAGTCCTACGATCACATCCCCCTCCTTAATTTTATCATTGCTAATTACTTTGTTTTTTGGAAAACGGCAGGTCATGGTACCATTAACAGCAATGGTACGAACCACATCTCCCACGTCGGCCGTTTCTCCGCCCAAATAATGAATATGTACGCCATATTTTTTTAGCTCATCAAATAATTGCTGGGATCCATTAATAATTTGAGATAACACTTCCCCCGGAATAATGGTTTTATTTCGGTCAATAGTAGAATTGAAAACAATATTATCATAAACGCCCACACATAGCAGATCATCCAGATTCATTACAACAGCATCTTGTGCAATTCCCTTCCAAATACTGATATCGCCCGTTTCCTTCCAATATAAATAGGCAAGAATACTCTTCGTTCCAGCACCATCAGCATGCATCACGCTTACAAAATCATCGTCTCCTCCCAAATAATCAGGATAAATTTTACAAAAAGCATTCGGATAAAGCCCCTGATCCAGATGTTTGGTAGCAGCATGCACTTCTTCTTTTTGGGCAGAAACCCCCCTTTTATTATACAGACTCATGATATTAATTGTACTGCAAAACTATATTTCAATTATCAATTATCCATTAATTAATTTTCAGGTAGTTTTGTACCAATTTATATGACTGTTTATACCAACCTACAAGAACTCCCCATTTTCAATAATGCCGTGATTACTATCGGCACTTTTGACGGTGTGCATTTTGGTCACCAGCAGATCCTAGAATTAATGAGATCAGCTGCAAAACAAGTCAATGGCGAAACGGTCATTATTACCTTTCACCCCCATCCTCGAAAGATTATTGGCAACCATAAAGCCCCTATCTACTTGTTGAATACCCTTGATGAAAAGATTGACTTACTCGAAAAATATGGCATTAATCACCTAATAATTGTTCCTTTTACCGAAAAATTTGCCCAACAATTGGCAGAAAATTATATCGCTGATTTTTTGGTTAACACTTTTCATCCGCATACTATCATCATCGGGCACGACCATCGATTTGGCAAAGATCGTACCGGCGACTTTCAGTTACTCAAGGATAAGGCACCCGAATTTGGTTATGAAGTAAAAGAAATCCCTGGTTACATGCTCAAAGACATCACCATTAGTTCCACCAAAATAAGGGAAGCCCTTTTAAATGGTGATATTGAAACAGCGCATGATTTATTGGGCTATGATTATTTCTTTACCGGAAAAGTAGTGGAAGGAAACCAACTCGGCAGAACAATAGGTTACCCTACTGCTAACTTACAAATAGCCGATGAAAACAAACTGGTACCGTGCAATGGAGTATATGCAGTTTTAGTAGCGAATGAAAAATTAAAAATCACCCGACACTTCGGCATGATGAACATCGGCTTTCGGCCAACTGTGGAAGGAAATAAACGAATGATAGAAGTAAATATTTTCGATTTCGACAATACCCTTTATGGTGAAACACTCACCATTACGTTAAAAAAACACCTACGCAGTGAAGAGAAATTTTCCGGACTAGATGCTTTGAAAGAACAATTGGGAAAAGATAAACAAGCTGCAATGGAGGTATTTGTGAAAGGGCAATAATAATTGATATGGCTGCTACGCCAATCCCCCAATCACCCCATCATTTTCACTACCATTTCCTTCAGTAGTGATGCGTCTGAAGTACCGGTACTATTGACTCCTATACTTTTTAAATTATATTCATGTAGCAATAGCAACGATCGTTCTACTCCTTCATAACCATACATTTTTGCAGTAGCCATCGCCTCTTTTACTGCATAGGGATTGTTATAAAAAAGTGGTCTCAATGCTGCCTCAGATTTATCTGCCATTCCGAAAATAATATACAGCTTACTAAAGAAACCATACAAGGCAGGAAGCACCAATTGAATAGGTGCCGCTTTTGGATTACTCTCAAAATATTGGATAATTTGGATAGCTTTTACTAAATCCTTTTTACTCATAGCAGCCTGCAATTCAAAAGCATTGTATTCTTTACTAATCCCTACAAATTTTTCAATATCGTCTTCATTGATATTTTTTCTATCACCCAGATTGAGGGTTAATTTTTCTAGTTCATTTACAATACGACTAAGGTCGCTACCTAGGTGTTCGGTTAATAACTGAATTGCTTTTGATGACATCGTGAAATTCTGCGACTTCAAATAATCAGTTACCCATTCTACCAGCTTGTAATCCCTTATTTTTTCAGAGGTAAACAGTTCACATTCCTTTTTAATATACTTGCCTAACTTGGTTGTTTTATTAATAGTTTTTTCTTTGTGGCTGATAATAAAAATGGTAGAAGCCAACGGATTTTTTATGTAATTTTCAAGCTTTTCTAGGTCCTTCATCTGCTGAGCTTCCTTGAGTAATACCACTTGTTTTTCAGCAAACATTGGATAACGCATACAAGCATTTACCACATCGCTCCAGTTGGCATCCTTTCCGTAAAAAACCGAACGGTTAAAGCCTGCCTCACTCTCCGGCAATATTTTATGCTCCGCATAATTCATCAGCAGGTCA
>JBIKOV010000219.1:0-5578 GCA_044357815.1 Ferruginibacter sp.
GGAACCATCTCCACTACTATTGACAATTATAATGGAACTTATACGGCAATATTAACTAGTCCTGTTGTTGCATCCACTGCCACCCTAGGATTTAGTGTTAGTGGAGCAATATCAATCGCTACCACTCCAGTAAAATTCACTCCACTGCCGGCTCCGTTGACCCCTGGATCCATTACGGGAACAGTGATTCAATGCCCTTTTACTTCGGGGCAGATATATAGTATAAGTCCAGTTGCCAATGCAGCAACTTATACTTGGGCTGTTCCAACAGGCTGGAGAATTACTGCTGGTCAGGGAACCAACACCATCACCGTTACAATAGATTCATCCGGCCAAACGGGCAATATTTCAGTTTTTGCAACCAATATTACTGCGAGCAGTAACCCAAGGGTATTGGCAGTAGTAGTTCCCGCTTTTAATTCAATCTCGCTATCTTCTGCCGTGGCAACTGACAGTCAATCCGTCTGTATTGGAGCTGGAATTACTGCCATCGAATATACTACAGTTGGTACTACCAACTTCACTGTTACTGGATTGCCTACTGGTTTACAAGCGGTTTATGCATCCAATAAAATTACCATTGCTGGCACACCCACTGTTGTAGGGGTATTCAATTATACTATTTCGTTACAGGGTGGTTGCGGGCTGGCTGCAAAAAATGGAACAGTGAGTATTCATTCCATTCCAACAGGAACAGTCGCTGCTTCCAATAATGGAATTATTTGTGAAGGATCAACTGTATTGCTTACTGCCACAGGGGGCGATAGTTATCAGTGGTTTTTTAATGGCAATCCTATTGCAGGAGTTGTAGCAGCTACCTATCCTGCTAGTGTGGCTGGTGTATATTCAGTAAAATTAATAAGTGGTAAAGGTTGTACCTACATTGTTCAAAATACGCCTACTTTGGTATTAAATAAAACACCGATTGTGGACTTTAGTTTTGATAAATATTGTATTAATACCCCTATTAATTTTACTAATACCTCCACTACCAATTTATCTGGTCCGATAAGTTTGCTTTGGGATTTTGGTGATAATACTACCTCTTCGGTTACATTACCAACTCACTCCTTTTTGATTGCAAAAACTAACATCGTTCAGCTTACGATTACCCCTACTAACTGTCCATTGCTTGCAAAGTCAGTTTCAAAAAATGTTCAAATTGAAATTCCACCACAGGGAATAAAATACCCAACCGTTTATGCCGTAAAAAATACCAATACGCAACTTGCCGCTAGATCGAGTGGCAAAATATATCTTTGGACTCCTTTCACTGGTCTAAATAATTCGTTACTACAATCACCCATTTTTAATTATACAGCCCCTTCAAATTATGTTATTCAAATAACCAATGATGCAGGTTGTATCTATCGTGATTCTGTGAATGTGTTACTATTTGACCAGGCAGATTTTTTAGTGCCCAAAGCATTTTCACCCAATAGTGATGGACACAATGATAAACTATTAATTGTGACACCAGGAATTGAAATATTATCCTATTTTAGAATATTCAATCGTTGGGGAAATTTAGTTTTTGAAACCAATAATATCAATATTACCTGGGATGGAACTTTTAGAGGAGTGGCTCAGCCTTCAGAAGCCTATTCATGGTTTGCAGAAGGTATTTCTAATTTAGGTAATAAAATTCAGCGAAACGGACAAACTCTAATACTACGTTAATGTACACACGAATTATACTCATTATTTTTGTATGCTTTTTGGCAAGGATAGCCAATGCACAGGATCCTCATTTTTCACAGTTTTTTTTATCTCCCCAATTTATCAATCCATCTTTGACCGCTGCAAATGTGAAGGGAAAATGGCGGCTATCTAGTAATTATCGGCAGCAAAGAAATAATTCTCAAACTACCTATAGAACTTTTACGGTGGGAGGGGAAGCTATGTTGATGAATAAGACGGCTGCTACAGCGCCTGTATATGGCAGTTTGTTTTTAATGAGTGATCGTACTATGAATGGGGCATTGGTAAGTACCTATGTTTCAAACGGCTTTTCTTACATGGCCAATATAGATGAAAATAGTCGTATCGGGGTAGGATTTGGTTTATTATATGGGCAAAGAAAGGTAGATTATAGTATGTTGAATTTTGGCGAACAACTCACCAATGGCGGATTTGATGCAAGTTTACCTACGGGTGAAGTTGCATTGGGAGTAATGAAACCTTTTTTGTCTATGTCAACAGGCATCGTATATAATTTTCATACAGATGATTTTGATTTTGATGCAGGTATAAGTGTACATAATTTAAATTCTCCCAAACAAACCTTTTTAAATGACCCCAATCAAAGGCTCAGTCAAAAATATGTTGCCAATGTTGACTTTTCTTATGTCATTTCTGATTTGCTTTTGGTGAATATGAATTCAATGTACCAGCAGCAGGCCAATAGTAACCTTATCACGGTAGGCGGGTCGTTGGGTATTGATATCTCTGGAGATTTTAGCAGAGAAAAAATTCTATTTGCCGGCCTTTGGTATCGATACAAGGATGTAGTATATCCATTTTTAGGAATGAAATATGACAATGTAAATATTGGACTTACCTATGATATTCCAGCCTATACAAAAAACATGGGTGCTTTGTCGCTTTATAGCACTGAATTATCAATCATCATTCATCTACCTACGCTTTCGGGGTATAGTCCAGTGCCTTGCCCATGGAAGCCCTAGCAAATTTCCTACTATGAATTGCTAGTTGAAATAAAAAAGCCGCTCAATAAGTTGAGAGGCTTGGTAATTAGTCGACCCTCAAAAAGTTGAAAAGTGCCATTCGGTAAAGCTTTTGATGAATATGAATCAATAAAGAACGACTGGATAATCAACCGAATGATTAATAACCTTGCATTTCAACTAGTTTTTTTTGGTAAAAAAAGGGAACTATATTGGCTTGGAAACCTGCACGGAATAGTGATCCTTTACTTTTTTGCCTTGATGCAAAAAAGTAACAAAAAAAATCAATCCGCCGCGGCGGATTGATTTTTTAACGGCCGATGTTGACCATTTCAAGCACTTTTTATTCAAGGGCACAAAACACCTACTTTGACAAATCGCCTAAACAAACTTTTTGAGGGTCGACTAATTATATAAAGGACCAGCCCATTGGTAGCATGGTTTACTTATTTCCTAAAATAGCATGGATGCTTTGAAGTTCATCGCTAGAGAAGGTCAAATTTTCAAGGCATTTTAATGAGTCTGCAATTTGATTTGGTTTACTAACTCCGAGCACCACGGATGTAATGCGGTTGTCTTTTAGCACCCACGACAATGCCATCTGAGCAAGATTTTGACCTCTATTAATGGCTATTTCATTTAGTTTTACAACCTTAGCAATTTTTTCATTGGTTATGCCATCGCTTTCAATTGCGCCATTACCTCTTTTGCTTGCAGCTCTCGAATCAGCTGGAATTCCGTTTAAATATTTATTTGTTAAAAGACCCTGTCCAAGAGAAGAGAAGGTAATACAGCCAGTTCCATGCTCATCCAATACATCCAATAAACCATTTTCAATCCAGCGATCAAACATTGAATATCTTGGTTGATGAATTAGACATTTGGTACCAAGACTGTTTAGCATTGAAATTGCCTTTTCTGTATCAGCGGCATTATAGTTTGAAATTCCAACATACAATGCTTTGCCTTGGCGCACTATTAAATCCAACGCCCTCATTGTCTCTTCTAGCGGTGTTTGTGGATCTGGTCTGTGGTGATAATATATATCAACATAGTCTAATCCCATTCTTCGTAAGCTTTGGTCTAAACTAGCTACTAAATACTTTTTTGATCCCCAATCACCATAAGGGCCACTCCACATTCCATATCCTGCTTTTGTAGAAATGACCAATTCATCACGGTAATTTTTAAAATCATCTTTATAAATTTTTCCAAAATTTTCTTCAGCAGACCCTGCAGGCGGACCGTAATTATTGGCTAGATCAAAATGGGTAATGCCTGCATCAAAAGCAGTTTTTAAAATGGAGCGAGCATTTTCGAGCTCATCGATTGCTCCAAAGTTGTGCCATAGGCCCAATGATAAAGCTGGAAGTAGTAAGCCACTTTTACCACATCTGCGATAAGTCATGTTTTTGTAACGGTCTGGATTTGCTTGGTAAGTCATTATATTTTATTTATTAATTGATAGCTATTGTAAGGGCTCTTTCCATGATTTCTAAATCTACCACTCCTCTAAATCCACTAAATCCAACAGAGAGCACAGCTCCATTGGGTAAAATTAGTGGTTGTCCTCCTTCCCAGCCAATTAAATCAGGACTTTCAATTCCGTTGCTATCTTCTTCAATGATTTTATTGAAAACTAATTTCTCATATTCACCCGTCTTAATACCGGTTAGCCAAACTTGACTGGCTTTTGTCCAAGCTATTTTATAGATTTGTCTGGATCTTACTTTATTGGTTCCATACATTTTGCCATGTACATTACCATTTTCATCAATGATGCATACTGCAACGTTTCCATGGGCAATATTTTCATCTATAGGATTTTGCATATATATTGGAATTAGATTTTCTACCGCTACCAATATTTTTGCGATGATTGAATTTGTAGTTTCTTCGGACATTTTGTTTTTTTAACTAATATTTATTGAGTTTGTGTATACGCTTACGCGCAATAAGGTAAATTTTAATAATATTAGTACAATTTCGTTGATCTTGGATAATAAATGTAAGCTAATCATTTAGGCAGGTTAATTGGTGCAATTTTTTAAAAATGGGCATCAATCAGCTGATCGCAATAACAGAAGATAAAGCGGTGCTGGTGGAAATAAAATGGAAAGCTTAAAAAAAGCGAAAAAGCAACCCTTTGAGGTCGTCATTTCGCTTTTGCTAAAATCTTGCAATGAAGGTTTTGTAGCTCCATAGGTGCGAGTTTGGAAGAATTTGCTGCTAGTAGTAGGGTTGTTTTGGAGTTGAAACTCTAAATTTGACTATATCTTTCTACTTACTATTTTATTTTTATTATATATATAGTTGATTTATTATTACTGTTTTATAAAATAGGACAACATTAATTTGGCAAATAAAATGTGTAAAATCAAAATTGATTTATTTTTATATAGCCAACGATTAATTCTTAGTCATTAGTTTTAGTAAGAAATTATTTTATAAAATGAGATTCACTCCAGATTCACTTGCAAATAGCTCCTGTTTTTTTTTATTTATTTTTGCTATTATCGTTTTATTTGACGTCCTCATTCGATTTAAATCTCCCCTTAAACTAAAAATCTTTTTCTTAATACTTGTTCTTTCTATTAGTGTTGGTTTCTTCTGTTTATTTATCAGGACGGGGCCGGATCAGTTTATACTTATTATAATGGTTTGCCCAATGCTTGTTGGAACTTCATTGGTTCAAATATTCACTAATTTATATTTTATTCAACACAAAAGGATTGCAAATATTTATGTAATTACCGCTTATACAATTTATATTTTTTTGATATTTTATGTAGAAATTGTCGGATATGATACTGTTTTTTCAAAATCTAATAGTGTTAACCTGCCTATGTATCTCAACTTTTTTTTAGAATTAGATTTTATTTTATTTGTAA
>JBIKOV010000107.1:0-11307 GCA_044357815.1 Ferruginibacter sp.
TACAGAGGAAGCATTACCAACCTATCAGAGCTGGCTAACGGATGTGGAGGGGATAGACAAAATGGAACCCCAGGGTTGGAGCAAATGGGTAAGAATGTGGACTGCAGAGGAAAACAGGCATGGCGATTTGTTGAATAAATATATATACCTATCAGGGAGGATCGATATGAAGCAAATGGAAATCAGCACACAACATCTTATTGCGGATGGTTTTGATATTGGAACCGGTAGAGATCCTTACAGAAATTTTGTGTATACCTCTTTTCAGGAAATGGCTACCAATGTATCACATCGCAGAACTGCTACCATCGCTAAAACACATGGCTGTGTGCAACTCTCTAAAATATGTGGTGTAATAGCAGCCGATGAGGCTCGACATGCAAAGGCATATAAAAGTTTTGTAGGGAAAATATTTGAAATCGACCCCAGTGAAATGATGCTGGCATTTGAAGATATGATGCGAAAAAAAATTGTTATGCCCGCACATTTTCTTCGCCAATCCGGAGAAAAAATTGGACAAGCGTTTGATCATTTCAGTGATGCGGCCCAGCGCTTAGGTGTTTATACAACATGGGACTATACCGATATATTAGAATCCTTAGTAAATGAATGGAATATCTCCAACATAACTGGCATCAATGACAAAGCTGAAAAAGCCAGGGATTACCTTATGGCACTACCTGAAAGATTTAGAAAAATAGCAGGAAGAAGCCAGAAGGCTCCATTGGAATACCAATTTAACTGGATCAAATAAACAATCCATCTACTTTTTTAGAGAATAAAACCTTGGAATTGGGATAGGGTAATAAAAATCAACACTCACTTAAACTGATTGGGATATTAACAGCCAAACCACCATCAGAGGTTTCCTTGTATTTACTACTCATATCCAAAGCAGTATTCCACATAGTTTTGATTACGCCATCTAAACTCACTTTAGCGAAATCTGGTGAACTTTGCAGTGCGAGCTGACTTGCCGTGATGGCCTTAATAGCACCCATGGTATTTCTTTCAATACAGGGTATTTGCACAAGTCCCCCAATTGGATCACAGGTTAAGCCAAGATGATGCTCCATGGCTATTTCTGCTGCCATTAAGGTTTGCCGCTGTGTGCCTCCCATACATTCTGTAAGTGCCGCTGCCGCCATCGCACTACTTACGCCTATTTCAGCCTGACAACCGCCCATTGCAGCAGAAATGGTCGACCCTTTTTTAAAGATGCTCCCCACTTCTCCTGCAGTTAATAAAAACTGGATGATCTTTTCATTGGTAACCTCCTCACAAAAACAAATGTAATATTGAAGCACAGCAGGTATTACTCCAGCAGCACCATTGGTGGGAGCAGTTACTACCCTACCAAAAGATGCATTTTCTTCATTTACTGCAAGGGCAAAGCAACTTACCCAGTCTAAGGTGTATTTAAAAGCATTTCCGCCTTGCTTTATGGCGCAGGTCCAGCTATCATAATCATGGTAAGCTTTCTCTTGGATTAAGCGCTTATTGAGCTCATACCCTCTCCTCCTTACGTTAAGTCCACCTGGCAATACACCTTCTGTATGGCAGCCTTTATAAATGCAGGCCTTCATCACAAGCCAGATATTCAATAGGTCGCTTTTAATCTGCTCTTCTGAACGCCAGGTTTGCTCGTTCTCCATAACCACTTCACTAATCCCCATTCCTGTTTTCATACACCAATGTAAAAGTTCGTGAGCGGTATTGATAGGGAAAGGCGGTGTATCAGTTCCCTTATCTGCTCCAGTAGGTCCATCTTTTACTACAAAACCCCCACCAATGGAATAATAGGTTTCAGCAAATTTTTCGCCTGTTTCCAATGTTACCAAAAAGGTCATGGCATTTGGATGCAAGGGAAGTGACTCAGAAAATAAAAAAATAATATCTTTAGAAGCTTCGAAATCAATTACATGAATACCGTTCAGTACTATTTTATTATTGACTTTAATTTCTTGCAGCTTGGTACTAATCTTGCTAACATCAAAAGCTACCGGATCTTCGCCACTCAGTCCTAACTGAATTGCCACGTCTGTTCCATGCCCCTTGCCAGTTTTGGCAAGAGAGCCATAGAGTAGCACTTGAACATTTAGCACTTGTTCTGAAATGTTTTTTTGCTCCAGCGACTTTAAAAAAAGTAATGCCGCTTTCCATGGGCCAAGGGTATGGCTACTACTAGGGCCAATCCCAATTTTAAACATGTCAAACACTGAAATAGCCTCGTAGCTCATGGAAAAAGTTTATTTATTGAACATCCATCAGATCGATCGAAAATACCAGATTTGAATTAGGTGGTATAGACGAACCGGCTCCTGCAGCACCATAACCCAAGGAAGGAGGAATGTACAAAATAATAGAGCCCCCTTTTTGAACCAATGGAATACCAATCTGCCAGCCAGTAATTAACTGTCCAAGCAAGAAAGCAACACCTGTAGTATTTTGATCAAAAGGGGTGGAAGAAGTGGTTAATCTTCCAATATACTTTACCGTAACATTAGAACATACTACCGGAGTAGTTCCAGATCCAGGAGCAACAATTTTATAAAATATACCACTTGAATGCTGGGTATAGGTTAATGAGTTAGCATCCAGCCAAGCTTTTAAATTGGCAATTTCTGCGGCACTTGCCACTGCGGTAGGTGCAGTATAAGTACATTTTTCAGCAGTAGATGATTTGTTACAAGCAGATAACAATAAAGTTAACGCTAGCATGAGTGAAAATAATTTTTGCATGGCTTTTTAATTAATGAATGTTGGATTTGTTGACAGATTTATTTTGCTTTAATTTGATTTCTTGATATAGCTGTTCGTTCATTTCCCATTTGTATTGCATTCTGAAATAGGCATAAAAAAGCACTACCCCTATCATTGCAATTACGGCAGTCAAAAACATACCCGAAGAGGTGGCTGAAATTTTCATATACCAGTCGGGAAGAAAAATCCTTATCACCACCACAAATAAAATAATGGGAAGCCCAAAAAGCAATGCCATAGGAATTCCCCTAGTAAGTTTACTCATGAAAGATTTTTCGATTTCGCGATTAGTTTCCCAATACAGAAGAAAAGCGCTGTCTTTTTCACTTATCATTGCGTAAAGTTAACCAATTAATAGGAAGTAGTTTTGCAAAGTGGGTAATATTAAGTAGGTTTGGTTTAACTAAATTTAGTTTTGTGAAAATAGAACAAATGATAGTACAGTATTTGTACACTACCAAAAAAGTGACCCTTCAAGGAATCGGTACAATTACTTTAGATCCATCCGTTCCATTACCGCTTGGAAATGAAAAGGAAAAGGACATCGTTATGCCCGAAAATGCCTTTCAATTTAAATTCAACCCAAAGGCAACTGAAGATCCAGCATTGGTTAAATATATTGTAGAACATACTGGCAAAATGTTTCCGCTTGCTTCATCCGATCTTGACTCTTACGTCACTTTGGCAAAACAGTTTTTGAATATCGGCAAACCACTAGTTATTGAAGGGGTGGGTACCATTCAAAAAATGCAGCAGGGGGATTACCAATTTATTCCAGGTCATTTTATCACTCCAAAAATAGATGATTTTCCAAAACAACTTAGGGAAAAAAGAGATGAAAGTATTTCTTTCGAAAGTCATACTAAAGTAAATTACAGTAGAAGAAATATACAATTTGCTGCAGCTGCATTCGTAATAATATTAATCAGTTTAGCTATTTATTATTTAATGCGTGAAGACACAACAGGTTCGCAAATAGTTACGGCAGAGGAGAAAGTAATAGTAGATTCAATTAAGCCAAAACCAACCGATTCTGCCACTGTTTCTTCTCTTAGTATTCCTAAAAAAGACAGTTTCAACTTCAAAATCATAATCAAAAAATACCCTTCAGCGGAGGCTGTAAAAATCGTATATGATAGATTAGCTTCCTATGGGCATCATCTTATTATATTCAAACTAGATTCAGTCAATTATGAATTAGCCATCCCTTTTAAAACCCCATTGTCAGACACATTGCGGGCAAAGGATTCACTTCGTGAATTTTTTGGAGGGTCCCCCTATGTAAAATTATAGTCCTTCACAGTATTGATTATCCATCCAAATAGACAGTACTATTTATGAAAGCAACTCCCTTGCAAATAACTTCCCGTCTTTTTTTGCTACTAACCCTAACTGATTTGCTTGGCATGCAACTTGGCTTTACCTGGCTTCATGTAATAGCCAAACCATTGCTCATGCCGTTGCTCATAGCAATGCTATTCTATTCAGGCATAGCTGGCAGTAAAAAAAAATGGATACTAATCGGATTATTTTTTTCCTGGCTGGGAGACCTTTTTTTATTATTGGATTCCAAAGGGACTATTTTTTTTATCGCAGGACTAGTGAGTTTTTTAATTACCCATATTTTTTATATCCTTTACTTTTTATCAATTGAAAACTCAGCTCCCTCTCTGTTAAAAAAACAACCCTTATTGATCGTATTGACCCTATGTTATGGCAGCGCACTGGTAGTTTTATTATTTCCCTATTTAGGCGAATTAAAAATACCGGTAATTGTCTATGCAACAGTTATTTGCACTATGCTATTAAGCAGCTTGCACATTTATTATAAAACTGAAAAACCTACCAACCTATTTTTCTTTTTAGGGGCAGCGCTATTTGTAATTTCAGATTCCTTATTGGCAGTCAATAAGTTTTATCAGCCATTCGCATTTGCAGGCACTTTGATCATGCTTACTTATTGCGCTGCGCAATATTATATCGTAATGGGATTTATAAAGAGAAGATAACAACCGGCCATGAATGAAATACGGTTTTTAAAGGAAGTATGAATGCCCCTGTTTCCAATCTGTTGCATCAAATTACTTTATCTCGCATTTGGTTTTTGAGCAGGCCTTACCAAGTTCACAAAAACTGCAAACGACTAAAATGTTTTGTGCAAATTTCTGACTAACACTGGACACAATTCCATTCACTTCAATAGACAACAGGGAGTCATAACTTTCCTTTGAAATCACTTGAATGTCGTTATTGATTCCCAGGCCTACCTTCACCACATATTGTAAAAAGTTAACAGAATTATCTTTTACCGCCATCATTTTACAGGATTTACCGGCATCCACATCCGCCAGTGTTTTTTTAAAGACAACCTTTATTTCGCCTTTGGCATTTGGTATAATATCGCCATGGGGATCAAACTCAGGAAAGTCGAGCAATTCATCCAGCTTATCCACCAGCTTTTGTGACTGGATATGTTCCAGCTGTTCTGCCACTTCATGCACTTCATCCCAGGTGAACCCCAGTTTTTTATATAAAAATGTCTCCCACAAACGGTGCTTCCTAATGATTTCAACGGCATGCTTTCTACCGGGAGTCGTTAAAGTAATCTTGCCATATTTTTTATAATCCACCAGCTTTTTATCCTTCAATTTTTTCAGCATATCGGTGGCAGTAGCAGGCTTTACATTTAAAGCGGCCGCCAGCTCATTGGTACCTGCTGCAGGTTTGTCCTCATTTTCCATTGTTATTTGCAACAATGCTTTTAAATAATTTTCTTCTGTGAAGGAAAGCATCTGGCAAAGATAACTTATTTTTAAAACTTATTTTGTTAGACTACACTAACTATTATATTTTTGTTTACATAACAATTATAAGAATGAAATTTTTTCTCCCCATATTTTTCTTTTCCTGTTTCATTTGTATGTCAACAGGTATCACAATTGCACAATCCGCCAGTATTGCCGGAAGGGTATTTTCAGATGGCAAACCATTGCAGTCAACTAATATTATTATATCCGCAACACGAACAGGAACCATCACAGATAGCCTTGGCAATTTTTTGCTAGCTAATCTAAAAGCCGGCAATTACACTTTGAAAACTTCCCGGGTTGGCTACCAGGAGTTGGTCAAAAAAATCAATTTGCATCCAGATGAACAGTTGACAATTAAACTTGAACTGGTGAAAAAATTATCCGAAATGGATGAAGTAGTGGTCACCGGGACGTTAAAAGAAGTAAGACGAATTGAAAGTCCGGTTCCGGTGGAAGTGTATAGCCCGGCATTTTTCAGAAAAAACCCTACACCCAATATATTTGAAGCATTACAAAATGTAAATGGCGTCAGGCCGCAACTGAATTGCAATGTTTGTAATACCGGCGATATCCATATCAATGGGCTGGAAGGCCCTTACACCATGGTTTTGATTGATGGGATGCCGATTGTAAGCAGCCTTGCCACTGTGTATGGCTTATCGGGTATTCCCAACAGTTTGGTTGAAAGAATTGAAATCGTAAAAGGTCCGGCCTCTTCCCTTTATGGCAGTGAAGCCGTGGGAGGATTGATCAATATCATTACAAAAAAGCCAACGAATGCACCCGCTATCGCCGTTGATGTAATGGCAACAAGTTGGCAGGAAATGAATGCAGACCTTGGTTTTAAATTAAATGCGGGTAAAAAAATCACCGCCCTCACGGGGGTTAATTATTTTAAATATGGCAACATCATCGATCACAACAACGATCGGTTTACCGATGTTACCCTGCAGGAAAGAATCTCTGTTTTTCAGAAATGGAATTTTGCAAGACGCAACAACCGGCAGGCCGGTATTGCAGCCAGGTATTTTAATGAATACCGCTGGGGCGGAGATGTTCGGTACACAAAAGCATTCCGGGGTGGCGATAGTTTGTATGGCGAAAGCATTTACACCAGGCGGTGGGAACTGATGGGCAACTACCAGTTACCGGTAAAGGAAAAACTAATGGCATCCTTTTCCTTTAACCAGCACGACCAGGATAGCCGCTACGGCACTACATCCTATATCGCAAAACAACAAATCAGTTTTGCGCAACTTACTTGGGATAAATCAATTGCCCAACACGACCTATTAGCGGGTGTAGCACTGAGGTACACTTTTTATGATGACAACACCACCGCCACTGCAAGCCGTGACACCATCAATCAACAAAACATGGCAGACAAGATCTGGTTGCCTGGAATCTTTATACAGGATGAAATTTCGCTGGCTGCCAGTCATAAATTATTACTGGGCTTCCGCTACGATCATAACCCGGTGCATGGCAATATTTACACTCCACGTATTGCTTACAAATGGAGCATGAACGACAACAATATCATTCGGCTAAATGCGGGTACAGGCTTCAGGGTGGTAAACCTTTTTACAGAAGATCATGCAGCACTTACTGGTGCCCGGTATGTTGAAGTAAAAAGTGAATTGAAGCCTGAAAAAAGTTACAACGTAAACCTGAACTACATCAAAAAAATACAAAGCAGCCATGCCATTTATGGATTGGAATTAACGGGCTGGTACACTTATTTTAACAACCGCATCATTGCAGATTACGACACCGATCCCAATAAAATCATTTATGATAATTTAAACGGTTATGCAGAAAGTAAAGGGCTGAGCACCAACATAGACATTGCATTTACCAACGGGTTGAAGTTGTTGGCGGGTGCCACTTTCATGAATGTAGCAACGGTAGAAAATGGAAAAAGGGCGCCCCAGATATTGACAGAAAAATTTTCCGGCACCTGGGCAATTTCCTATAAAATCAAGAAACTTTTCCTCGGCATAGATTACACCGGAAACCTGTATGGCCCGATGCGCCTTCCTTTGCTGGGTCATTTGGATCCAAGGAAAGCCTACTCTCCCACCTGGAGTATTCAAAACATACAATTTACTTTTAACCGCTGGAAGAAAATAGAATGCTATGGCGGCATAAAAAACCTCTTGAACTGGACACCGAATAAAGGCAATCCATTTATCATTGCCAGAAGCCATGATCCGTTTGATAAAACGGTGAACTATGGCGCTGATGGCAAAGTATTGGCAACTCCTTCCAACCCGTTTGCACTTACATTTGATCCTTCCTATGTGTATGCGCCCAACCAGGGCATCAGGGGATTTGTTGGAATGAGAGTGACAATAAAGTAAATGCACAAAAACAATTACAATCAAACCCCATCATAAAAACCGCCCTAAAACTTTCGTTTCAGGGCGGTAGGAATTCAGATAAAGCGAATCTTTAAAATCGGCGGCGCCATTCATTAAGTAGGTGTGCGGTGTCAATACTAGGTTTCGTCCAAACTGGGGCGGCACCGAAGGTCAGACCGAGATCACTGATCCGGATGACTGCCCGCAGCATCATTTATGTGATTGGGATAGTTGAGTCTTTTATGGGTTACCGGTCTGACCTGCGATGCCGACCGGTATTTGTATTAACAGTTTTCGAGTGCCTGTAAAATGTCTGCCAGAATATCGTCCACATGCTCCAACCCAACAGAAATTCGGATAAGCCCTGGAGTAATATTGGTAGCCAAGCGCTCCTCCTCCGTTAACTTTGCATGGGTAGTACTAGCGGGATGAGAGGCAATGCTTCGAGTGTCACCAAGATTGGCCGTTAGCGAAAGCATCTTAAGGCTATTTAAAAAAGCACGGCCACTTTCAAGGCCACCTACCAAATTGAAACACACAATTCCTCCCCCATTTTGCATTTGTTTGATGGCTATTTCATATTGGGGATGACTGGGCAAAAAGGGGTATTTCAAAAAACTGATTTTTGGATGATGTTGCAATGTGGTGGCAATATGCAAGGCATTTTTAGCATGCCTTTCCATTCGTACATCCAGCGTTTCGAGGCTCTTGCTCAATACCCATGCACTAAAGGGCGACATGGCGGGTCCTGTACTCCTGCAAAAGGCATATATATCCGCTATCAACTCCTTTTTACCCACTACTACACCTCCCAAAACACGCCCTTGTCCATCGATCCATTTAGTAGCGGAATGTATTACCAGGTGCGCACCAAAATCGATTGGGCGTTGGCAAACTGGTGTAGCAAAACAATTATCAACATTTAAAATAAGATGGTACTTATTAGCCAGTTTACTCAACTTCTCCAAGTCAATGATAGCCAATCCGGGGTTGGTAGGCGTTTCGATAAAAATCATTTTGGTATTGGGGCGGATGGCAGCTTCCCAATCATCTGGATGATCGGCACTCACATAGCTATATTCGATACCATAATTGGGCAAATACTTTTTTATCATGGTATGGGTGCTACCAAAAATAGAATTACACGACAAAAGATGGTCCCCTTTTTTCAATAAGGCCATAAAAGAAGCAAACACGGCACTCATACCGGATGCGGTGGAACAACCAGCTTCTGCCCCTTCAAGGGCTACCATTTTATCCGTAAATTCCTGTACACTAGGATTACTAAAGCGGCTATAAATATTATCATCCGTTTCATCCGCAAAAGCAGCGCGCATTTCTTCGGCATTGTCATAACAAAAACTACTGGTCAAAAACAAGGGAGTGGAATGTTCCATCTCATTGGTACGATCAGTTTGTATGCGAATAGCCTGTGTAATTGGATTCATAATTGAAATATCAACCCCAAACCTACCCTTACAAAAAGGGAAAAAGCTAGCATGGAGCGTTATAAAATTGCTTCAATTTTCATTCCCGGTAAGGAAAATATCAATGAAGCGTTTCTGTAAAAAGAACTGTTTGCAATTTATGTGCTTAAATTGAAAAATGCCGATTCACTTTATCTGCACAATAGGTTACTGAGTTTGATATATAAAAAATATTATTATTTAAATCAAAAACAATGAATTTTCCCAAAAACGCTCAATGATGCTCACAAAAAATTTCATTTAAGAAGCTGCAACTTGATTCACCCTTACCTCCCAAGTTAGATGAGTTCCTCCCCGACGAAGTGTTTCAGCTACAGAGCAGTATTTATTCATAGACAAATCGCAGGCTCGCTGTGCCTTATCCAGATCGATAGTACCGGTAAGCTCAAAAACAAGTTTAACATTTTCCCAGAGGGAGGGCTCTTTACCGGCTTCTCTTTCCCCTTCAATCTTCATCGAAAAATTTTCAATGGTCTGGCGCTGCTTTTGCAGGATCATCACGATATCAATACCGCTACATCCTCCCATCCCCATCAGCAGAACCTGCATTGGGCGAATACCAAAATCTACCCCACCACTTTCGGTACTGGTATCCATTTTTAACACATGTCCACTGGCATCGACCGCTTCAAAGCCAAAATCTCCCGCTACCCGATTTAAATTTATTTTGATCATTTCTCAATATTTTTACAAATATAAATGCTGCAAGCCTTTACTTTGCATTTTTTACACGTATACTTATTGAATGAACTTCTTTCATTATCCACATACAATAGCATTGGAAGGCGGTGAGTCACTGGCCGAGCTAACCATTGCCTATAGTACCTATGGGACAATGAATGCAGACAAAAGCAATGTCGTATGGATCTGTCATGCCCTTACAGCCAATTCAGAAGCCGCAGACTGGTGGAATGGTATAGTAGGATCAGGCCATGTAATTGACCCAGAAAAGCACTTTATCGTTTGTGCCAACATCCTAGGCTCTTGTTATGGTACCACAGGCCCACTCAGCATTGACCCAACTACCCAAGCCCCATACTACAGCAGCTTTCCTTTGGTTACTATCCGTGACATGGTGAAGGCGCATATCCTTTTACGTGAGCACCTGGGTATAGAAAAGATATTTTTACTAATGGGTGGCAGTATGGGCGGCTATCAAGCCATGGAATGGTGCATCCTCGAAAACGACCGAATCGGACAGCTTTTTTTATTGGCTACTTCAGCAACCGAAAGTGCATGGGGAATCGCCGTGCACACCGCCCAGCGACTGGCTATTGAGGCGGATCAAAGCTGGCAGTCGCCCTCAGCTAAGGCAGGTGCTAAAGGACTGAAAGCTGCAAGGGCTATAGGTATGCTCACCTACCGGAACTATAGTATCATGGTAGCACAACAAGCAGATCCCGATGCTGAAAAGCTGGATCACTTTAAAGCCGCTTCCTATATTCAATACCAAGGGGGGAAATTGGTGGAACGTTTTAATGCATTCAGCTACTGGTTACTTACCAAGAGCATGGACAGTCACCATATTGGTAGAGGCAGAGGTGGAAATGCAGCACTGATTTTGAAAGATATTATCCAAAAAACGCTCATTATTGGTATCAACAGCGATATCCTTTGTCCTGTAGCAGAGCAACAATTTTTGAACCGCCATATTCCCAATGCAAATTTGGTGGTGATTGATTCCAATTATGGACACGATGGCTTTATGGTAGAGTCTGCCATTATTTCCCAACACCTTGCAAGGTGGATGGGAATATAAGTTCACCGTAAATAATTAACTGATTTATAGAATAAGGAAAACAGCTTGCCCCACTTACGATAACGAAAATTAAAACTATTGCTGGGAGCAAGGGTGGAATCAGTTAAAAGAACTTTTCTAAATCT
>JBIKOV010000215.1:0-5749 GCA_044357815.1 Ferruginibacter sp.
AGCCGAAGTCTTTGAGTTATTTTAAATGAAGAGAAGTTATTTGCAAATTGTACTTGCTGCCATGGACGATATTCTACTTGAGTCACCTTTATTTTATAGTTAGCAGGTAAAATGGAAACGTATTCATACCCAGTAGATAATTTGATAAAATCCTTTACATCCCAGGAAAGGCCTGCCAAAAAAATTCTTTGTGCTAATTTATTAACAGAATGATCCATTGAACGCAAAGCAGATTCAGCAATCAATTCCAATTTATTACTTATTCTAAATTTACCTGAATAGTTAATCCAATACTGGCTTGCAAACTCCACTTTTTTTTTACATCCTGAGCTTTAAGTGAAAATGATAAAAAATATATAAAAAGACAAAAAACTTGTTGTCTCTTTTTTTAGAACATAATTTATTGGACAAGGCTATATTTACAATTTACTTCTTAAAAACAGTTTTACTTAAACTGATATTAGAAATATAATTTAACGGTTCTTTATAATTGCAACCAAATCCTTATCCACTTTATAAAAAATCTGATGTAAATACTAATAAAAAATGCAACTGTAATTATTGTTGCCTTGGTACCCATGTTATTAAGATAGTATACTTTTCTAACTTATAAAAAAACTGCCTTATAAATAGTAATCAGGCTACAAAAGATAACCACGACACCTACTGCAATAAACATTTTTTTAGTGGGCAATTTGGAGGTAAGCATAGCAGAAAACGGGGCGGTAACAATGCCGCCAATCAATAAACCGGCAACAATATTCCAATGCTGGATACCAATGGTGAAAATAAATGTAATGGCACTGGCTACCGTTAAAATACATTTAGCAAAAGTAGAACTACCAATCACGTAACGAGGAGTATGTCCATTTTTAATGAAAGTGCCTGTTACCAATGGCCCCCAGCCACCTCCGCCAAAAGAATCGATAAATCCACCGATCAAGCCCAGTCTGGTAATATTTACCTTTTTCATTTGTTGGCTACCTTCCTTTGCCCTAAAAGCATTTTGAAGAATTTTTATTCCCAAATACATGGTATAAAAAGCAATAAAAGGCTTGGTCATTTTTGAATATCTTTCTCCTACATACGATAATAGCAAGGCACCTGTAACTGCTCCAATAATTGCAGGTATGGCCAATGACTTGACGAGTTTTTTATTAATATTACCCAACTGCCAATGACTAACCGATCCGGCAGCACTGGTAAAAGATTCAGCAGAATGAATACTTGCACTGATCACGGTTGGAGGCACATTTAACACTAATAAAATAGTAGTACAAATTACACCATACCCCATTCCCATTGACCCAGCCACCACTTCGGCACTAAACCCTACCAATAACATCCAATAAAATATATGATTGTCCTTGTGCAAGGCAAGTTGTAATTGAGAAAGCTGTTCGGCTGACAGAAAAAGATAGGTCAATAGGACTATGATTGCAACCACTGAAAGGGCAACCATATATTTATTCAACACTTTTCTTCGGGACGAAACCAACTCATTGACTGAGGAAACGACTTCACTCGTTTGTGTAATTTTCACAATCGTTTCTTCAGGTGTATTCGTATGCATACTTATTGATCTTGAGATAGTTTTTTAGTAATTTCGTTCAGCTGCTTCACTTTTTCTGCAAAGTCGCCACCCAATTTATTTCTTATTTTTTGCATATTGACCAACAAGTCATCTATTTCATTGGGCAATGTTTCATTCAATAATTCCTTTACCCTTTTGGCAATGGTAGGTGACTTACCATTGGTGCTGATGGCAATTTTGAGATTCCCTTTTTGCACTATTGACCCAAGATAAAAATCACAGAGTGATGGTTTATCTGCAGCATTCACCAGCTTGCCTTTCGCTTTGGCATCTCTACTCACCTGCATACTCACCGACTCGTCATTTACTGCTGCAAAAACGATGTCTGCATCGTCAATGTCGGAGGACTGATAGGGACGTTCAATTAATTCAACATTATCCATACCCGCCACTAAATCTTTTATCTCATTGCTAATCTGTGAAGCTACAATCCTGATCTTTCCTCCGGGAGCATTTTGCAATACCACTGATAATTTTTCCATCCCAACAAATCCCCCTCCCACTATCACCAATGATAAGGTCTCCAACTTTAGAAATACCGGAAATAGCCGATTACCGTCAGACGACAGCTCATTTACAATAAGGGGTTCAGGTATAGATGGGATTTTATCAATCATTCATTATAGTTCTAAAGTCATTGTATTTACTTGAATACAACATACAAAATTTATATGGCTGCTGCACTTTAAAATTGAGTTCTCAGTGCATAATCACCAAATGATTCTTTGCTGTTTCGCTTGTCTTTAAAGGAAGTAAAGAGGATATCCAATTCAGCTAGAATTTGGGGTTCATCCAAACTTTCTTTAAACAATTTATTCAATCGCTGCCCCACATTATCACCCCCAATATGAAGGTTATACTTCCCTGGAGCAGTTCCCACCAAACCGATTTCAGTAGCATAAGGTCTGGCACATCCATTAGGACAACCAGTCATCCGCATGATTATGCTTTCGTTCTGCAACTGGTGCTTTTCCAACAGTGGCTCAATCTTTGAAATCAAGGAAGGCATATACCGTTGTGCTTCTGCCAGTGCAAGCGGACAAGTAGGTAAAGCCACACAGGCCATTGCATTTTTCCGAATCACGGAAGCAGCCTCCGTATGTTCAAGTATTTTAAAGCGCTTTAATATTTCATTAATTTCCAACTTATCCTTATCAGCTACATCTCGGATAATCATATTCTGGTTACTGGTAAAAAGGAAATTGCATTTTCCGGTTTGAGCAATCTCAAGCAAAGCAGTCTTCAATGCTAATTTTTCATCATCTAGTACTCTTCCATTTTCTATAAATAAAGTGTAACACCAATTACCAGTAATATTTTGTTCCCAACCATAACGGTCTACACGACTGGTAAAAACAAATGGTCTGGCAGGTTCTAAGTCAAATCCGGTGCGCTTTTCCACTTCTTTGCGGTATTGTTCCACCCCCATATTGTCAAGGGTATATTTTAACCTTGCTAGTTTACGATCCGTTCGATTTCCAAAATCACGCTGAACGGTAAGGATTTCGTACACCGTTTTTAACACCTTTTCCTCTGTATCTACAAAGCCAATCACTGTTCCCAATCTTGCATAGGTAGCTGCATTGCCATGCGTGGTAGACAATCCACCGCCAATAGCAATGTTAAATCCCTTCAATTGGTTATCCTCAATGATTGCAATCAACCCAATATCATTGGTTAAAACATCTACGTCATTATTGGGAGGAATAACAATACCAATTTTAAATTTCCTGGGCAAATAACGATTCTGATACAAAGGATCTTCCTCTTCCTTTTTATCAATTACCAACTCATCCTCCAACCATATTTCATAATACGCCTTGGTCTTAGGCATCAATAAAGTACTGATCTTGTCTGCATAGGCAAATACTTGATTGTGCAGGGGAGATTCACTGGGATTGGAACTGCAGGCAACATTGCGATTGATGTCCCCACAAGTGGCGATGGAATCGAGGAGAGCGGCACTAAACGCCTGAATGGTAGGTTTGATCCTAGCTTTTATCAATCCGTGCAACTGAATAGTTTGCCGGGTAGTAATTTTAATGACTCCAGTAGAATTTTCGCCAGCGATATGATGCGCAGCAATCCACTGCTGACCGGTAATAAAACCACCCGGTAAGCGCAAACGAATCATGAATGTGTACAAGCGATCTAACTTTTTAGCAGCCCGCTCTTCTCTTCTATCACGGTCATCTTGCTGATACATACCATGAAATTTGATCACCGCCTGATCATCTTCTCGAATAGCACCCGTAATTTCATCCGACAAACTTTGCCGAATAGTTCCCCTCAATGCATCACTTGCTTGTTTAATATTTTCAATCGCTGATTTTTTATTTTTTTCTGACATAAGCGATCCCCGATACAGGGATTATTTTTTTGATTAATAAATTTTTAAATCTTGATAGTAGACATTCTAATACACATCCTTCTCATACCTTCCCTCATCTTCCAACAACTCCAGGAATTTTTTAGCTTCCTCAGGAGTTTTGTTTCCTTGCTGTTCAATAATTTGTAGTAAAGCATTTTCAACATCCAAACTCATAGGATCTTTTGTACCACAAACAAAAAAATACGCTCCGCCTATCAGCCATTGATAGAGCGCTGCAGCATTTTGCAGCATCTTATGTTGTACATATAATTTTTCCTTTTGATCTCTTGAAAAAGCCAGGTTTACTTTTGTCAACACACCAGTCTCATACCAATTCTGAATTTCGGTCTGGTATAAAAAGTCGGTGGCAAAACGTTGTTCACCAAAGAATAACCAGTTTCTTCCTGAAGCACCCGTTGCATCTCTTTCAGCCAAAAATGAACGAAAAGCAGCAATGCCGGTTCCTGGACCTACCATAATCATGTCTTTATCCGGAGCAGGCAACCTGAATCTTTTATTGGGCTGAACAAAAAACTTTTGCTGGCCTTCTTCTTCAAGCTCGCTGAGATAATTGGAGCATAATCCAAACTCCGTCTCATCATTAACTATATAGGTATCCTTTACCACTACCACATGGACTTCTCCCTCATGGGCAGCAGGTGATGAAGCGATCGTATACAATCTAGGAGAAATGGCATTCATCTTTAATGCAATCTCTTCAAATTGAGTAGCATCCTTTACCGGATATATTTTCAAAAGGTCGAGCAAATTCATCCTACTGGCTGGAATTTCCTGCTTCGTTATTTCTGCATATTGCTTGACCAAACGCTCTGTTAAATGAACGACATTTATTTTATGCTTCAATAAGTCGTAAAAAGTAAATACCTCATTTTTAAAACTGACAGTTTTGGAAGGATCAACCCCCGAAATTGAAATAATTTCGTCTACGATGGCGGATGGGTTTTCCGGGACAATACCAATCGAATCACCGCACTGGTACTCGATGCCTTCTGCAGCTATTTCAATATGCCAGGTTTCCTTACTAGAGCCACGATCATTTAAATTTATTTTAGTAAGCACCCTGCCATTATAAGTTTGTTTACCCGATTTTTTAGCAACCACTGGAGCCTGATTTACGGAGGATTCCTTTTGAGATGAACCCGTTTTTGAACTGGATAATTTTTCAAGTACCCCATTGAACCAACCATTGGCATCATCTTCATATTCCACATCACATTTTTGCAAGGGGGCAATTCGAATACCTCCTAGCTTATTTAACTGCTCATCTACCTCCTCACCTGTTTTACAATACAGCGGATAAGAGGTGTCGCCAAGTGCCAATACACTATACCTGAGTGAATTCAATTTAAATCCATTCTGGTGAATATGGTCATAGAATTTTTTTGCAGCCAGGGGCGGTTCTCCTTCTCCATGCGTGCTGATTACAGCCAATAAATATTCCTCTTTGGTAAGATCCGTAAGGCGATACTGATCCATACCAATTACTTTGGCATGGATACTTTGTTGTTTTGCCTTTGAAGCAAAATCAGTTGCCAACCTTTTTGAATTACCTGTCTCAGTACCGTATACGATTGTAATTTTATTAACTGCTGGATTACCTACTGCCATAGATATGGATTGTTTAGGCAATACCTGATTTAAATACTCGTTCATCCAAAGCAACTCTTCTTTACTAGCGTTGTTGATTAGATCAGTAAATATTTTATGATTCGCTTCTCCTAACATCTTGAATTTTTAAAAAGTTTTATATTTAAAAGCAATCA
>JBIKOV010000220.1:0-5550 GCA_044357815.1 Ferruginibacter sp.
GGATGATGACGTCGCCACCGGTAATTTGATTCCCTTGGTTATCGTACAATAGATAAGCTAATTGAACCAGTCTTGGCCAGTTATGCAGGTCGGTAACAGGCGCTTTCCAGTTTTTGGGTAATCCAGTTGTCTCTGTGTCGAAAAATAGGTACATGCTGCGTATTTTAAGTTGGTTATTGAAATGGGATAGGGGATGTTGTAAAAATAAAGGATAATTCACAATGTTTTATGGTCAATATTTGGGCTCGATTGGTTGGATGCTAAGTAAATTTATTGTGTAAATGGACTTTTTATTGAAATAAAGCACATTTCTAAGCAGCAAGGGGAATATTTCAATTTTTTTGCTATCAGGTCATCTTCTTCACTTAAAAAACGATCTAAAAATTGGCCTCAAAGTTTTGTCCTTTGAACGCTGTTAATTTTTAAAAAATAGGTAATTGCTGACAGGGGCTAATAAAAAAGGCCCTATATTTATTGCTAAATGGCTGGTTTTAGGTGTATTTTACCTCAATATTTAGAAACTTAAAAAAAACTAATTATTAAGTTTCGTTTTTTAAATGAGAATTACTACCTTTGCCGTCCAAAAAATAAAGGGTTAAAAATGCCTACAATACAACAGTTAGTTAGAAAAGGAAGAGAAATAATTAGAGCCAAAAGCAAATCAAGAGCTTTAGATGCTTGTCCACAGCGTCGTGGTGTTTGTACAAGGGTGTATACAACTACCCCTAAGAAACCAAACTCAGCGTTGCGTAAAGTAGCCAAGGTTCGTTTGACCAATAAAATTGAGGTTATTGCCTATATTCCGGGTGAAGGACACAATTTACAGGAGCACTCTATCGTATTGATCCGTGGCGGAAGGGTAAAAGATTTACCTGGTGTACGTTACCATATCGTTCGTGGTAGTTTGGATACTGCAGGGGTTAAAGATCGTAAGCAGAGCCGTAGTAAATACGGAACTAAGAAAGTAAAGGCAAAAAAATAATTTAATATATCACGTTCTAAGTTTATCGGAGATCGGTAATAAATAAACAACAATGCGTAAGACACAACCAAAAAAAATACCATTAGCACCTGATCCTAAGTTTAACGACAGGTTAGTTACTCGTTTTGTAAACAATTTAATGTGGGCCGGTAAGAAAAGCGGCGCTTTTATTATTTTTTATGATGCGTTGGACAAAGTGGCTAAAATAACTGGCGAAAGCGGTTACGAGGTGTGGAAAAAGGCATTGGGTAATATTACTCCAGGTGTGGAAGTTCGCAGTCGCCGTATTGGTGGAGCTACTTTTCAAATTCCTGCTGAAGTACGTACCGATAGAAAAGTTTCTTTAAGCATCAAATGGATGGTGAAATATAGCCGCGACAGAAATGGTCGTAGCATGTCGGATAAATTGGCGAATGAGATCGTAGCAGCAAGCAAAGGCGAAGGTGCAGCTTTCAAAAAGAAAGAAGATACCCATCGTATGGCTGAAGCTAACAAGGCGTTTGCGCATTTTAGAATCTAATTCAATCGTAATAAAATATTTATTTAGAGTCGTTCCAAAAAGAACGGCTCTTTTTTTTTGCCTATTTTTTTCTGGTATTGATGAGATCAACTGTAGTATGTAGCCTTTGTTTAGGCACTACTAAACTCACCTTGGCGAACATTATTTAAGTGAGTAATTTAGCAGTTGAGCATTTAGCAAGGATACTTCCAATTTCTTAGCTATTTATATAATGGATACTTTGTAGCGTCAAAAAATAATATTTGAAAAAGAAAATAACCATTTACACAGCATCTGCTATCGTAGTAGCCAATATGATCGGAACAGGGGGCTTTACCAGTATTGTTTTTCAATTATCCGCTGTTCAAAATACCTGGAGTATTTTATTGCTTTGGTTGGCAGGAGGGTTACTGGCATTATTTGGAGCATTTGCATATGCTGAACTTGGAACCCATTTTAAGGAATCTGGTGGGGATTATATTTATTTATCAAGGGTGTTTCATTAAATGGTATAAAAAACCCCGGTAATCAATTACCGGGGTTTTTTAATTAGAGTTCTTTTATTTTAATGTTTCGATAACATACCATATTGCCATGGTCTTGTAATGCGATTTTACCTTTTTTGAAGGTTCCAAAACCTTGCATATTTTTAAATTTGCTGCCTGCTATCATTGATCTCCAATTGTCATCCCAAAGTTGTGTGGTTACAATATTAGACCCATTTAAAAAAAACTGAAGCTTACCATCCTTTGAAATAATTTCTACTTTATTCCATTTACCTACCGTTTTTACAGTTTCTATCGAGCTAGAAATAAGGTCATACAAATCTCCAGTCCTGTGTTTTATTATTTTGCCGTCGGAGTGACCATCATTGTCTAATACTTGCATCTCCATACCAGTGTTATAGGTGTCTTTGTATTTTGAAAGGTCTTCATTTACATAAAAAATGATGCCGCTATTGCCGTTCTTAGCAATTTTCCATTCAAGTTTTAAATCGAAATCTCCATATTCTTTATCAGAAACTAGGTCACCACCACCCGCTTGATTTCTATCTGTGTTATCAGTTAAACAGATTGCACCATCTACCACTTTCCAAATTCCATCTGCTTTTTCTTTTCCATAACTATGCCAGCCTGCAGTGGTTTTTCCATCAAACAAAGAGATCCAGCCATCGGACGATTTTGTGCCGTTGTCAACACCAGAATTGGAATTTATATTAACGCTTATGCAACTCGCCAAAATACAAATGGAAGCCGCCAATAACCAGGTTATATTTTTCATATTTATTTTTTTTCTTCTTTAAGCAATAAAATATATTTTACCATTGCAATTGCATCTTCCTTTGTAAGTTTTGGATGGGGAATCATCGGAATTTGCCCCCATACACCCTGTCCGCCAGCAATTACTTTATCAGCCAATTTTTCTTGATTACTTTGGTTATTCTCGTACTTAGCAGCTACCAGTCCATAAGCCGGACCAATTGACACTTCTCTTAATTTATGGCAGGTGAAACAATCAGATTTAGCTATCAGATTAAGTCCTTTTTCATAATCAGGGTTGTCCATTACTGAAGTAACTGGTTTAGCCGCTTCTTTAGATTCGGCAGGGCTGCTTGGATTGCCACAAGCAAACCCAAAAAAAGATACCGATAATACAATGCAATATTTCTTCATGTTAAAAATTTTATCAAATGTATTCAATTTTTATTTTTTTTATGAAAATAAAAATTAAAATAGGTGTACCTTTTTATTTATTGTCTTGCATGAGCATGGTTCAGCTTTTGTAAAGAAGCGGTTTATTTTTAAATAATCTTTTTTGAATAAGCGAGGGGCGGCATTGACATTTGAGAGCGGATTTTATTCCTATTGGGTCGAAAAGTTTTTTGTAAAATATAGTTGGAAGTCAGTAATTTCAATTGCATTCACATTATTTTTAATTATATATTTGCAACTAATTTTATTATTCGATTTTTAAAAATCAGTCATGTCTGGAATACTAGATCTTGTAGGAAATACCCCACTAGTGGAATTAACTAAAATACCCGTTAACAAGGGGGTAACTATTTATGGTAAGCTGGAAGGCAATAATCCAGGGGGAAGTGTAAAGGACCGAGCTGCTTATGGAATGATTAAAGGTGCCCTTGACCGCGGTGAAATTAAGGAGGGTGTAAAATTGATAGAAGCTACCAGTGGAAATACGGGAATTGCTCTTGCTATGATTGCAAGTTTGTTTGGAGTACCCATTGAATTAGTGATGCCCGAGGATGCAACCCGAGAGAGAGTATTGACGATGGAGGCTTTTGGGGCAAAGGTAACGCTAACGCCTAAGGCCAAATCGATGGAAGGCGCAATAGATTATGCCAATGCGCAACTAGCAAAAGGTGGTTATAAGATGCTCAACCAGTTTGGTAATGAAGATAATCCCGCTATGCATTACAAAACTACTGGTCCTGAGATATGGAAAGATACCCATCAGCAGATCACTCATTTTGTTTCTTCCATGGGCACCACTGGAACTATTATGGGGGTGTCTAAATATTTGAAGGAACAAAATCCGCTCATACAAATTGTGGGTTGTCAACCCACCGATGGCTCCAAAATACCGGGTATACGCAAATGGCCTGCGGCTTATGTACCTTCCATATTTGATGCAAAAAGGGTAGACCGCATCATCGAAATTGATGAACAAGATGCCCGAACAATGGCCAAACGATTGGCAAAAGAGGAAGCTATTTTTAGTGGAATGAGCAGTGGAGGCGGAGTGCATGCAGCCATAGAATTATCAAAAGAGCTTAGCTCCGGCGTTATAGTTTGTATTATTTGTGACCGAGGTGATCGGTACCTTTCATCGGACCTATTTGACTAAATGCGTTATTAAAAAACAGCTGATTTGGTTTGGATAGCGTTTTAGCAAGCTATTATTTTGATTGTTAAGAAAAACCTTTGTTCTGAAGTAAAATAGCTGGGACTCCCCATTGATCTGCGAAATATAGAAAATCAGACATCTTAAAATCAGAGATCCTACAATCAGACATCCTAAAATCAGCCATATTCCCAATCTGTGTCGTATTTCAAAAAATCCCCTTACCTTTGCGGCGCTAAAAAGTTGGGCATTGTAAAGCGTCTTGGGTGGTAGCCACAATTTATTTAGCATATTATGAGAGTAAAATAATCATATCAAGGCAACCCATCACTTACGGGTTTTACATTCGCCCTCATTTTTTGGGGGGCAACAGTTCAATGTAGCATAGGAGAATAGGGTTGGCGCAGCGGTAGTTTACACTAGCTGGGTTGAAAGAAGCAATAAAACACAATCAACAACTAATCAATAAACAATTAATTCAATGGCAGATTTACGTTATCAACGAAATTTTGGTATTGCGGCTCATATTGATGCCGGCAAAACTACCACCACCGAACGTATATTATATTATACCGGGGTGAATCATAAAATTGGTGAGGTGCATGATGGCGCCGCCACAATGGACTGGATGGCTCAAGAACAAGAAAGAGGGATCACTATTACGAGTGCTGCAACTACTTGCTTTTGGAACTTCCCAATGGTAAATGGCAAGAAAACCCCTGATACCCATCAATATAAATTCAATATCATCGATACTCCCGGTCACGTGGATTTTACCGTTGAGGTAGAGCGTTCTTTGCGTGTTTTGGATGGTTTGTTGGCATTGTTTTGTGCTGTATCTGGTGTGGAGCCTCAGTCTGAAACTGTTTGGCGCCAAGCCAATAAGTACAAGGTGCCTCGTGTAGGTTTTGTAAATAAAATGGATCGCGCTGGTGCCGATTTCTTAAATGTGGTAAAACAAATTAAAGAAATGCTGGGAGCCAAGGCTGTTCCATTGCAATTGCCCATTGGTGCCGAAGATAACTTCAAAGGAGTGGTGGATTTAGTTACCATGAAAGGAATGGTATGGGATGAAGCAGGACAGGGTATGACATTTAATGAAGTGCCTATTCCTGAAGATATGATTGATGAAGTGAATGAATGGAGACAGCACTTGATTGAAGCAGTAGCAGATTATGATGAAAAACTATTGGAAAAATTCTTTGAT
>JBIKOV010000042.1:0-19358 GCA_044357815.1 Ferruginibacter sp.
TAATAACTATAGTGTCATTAATACTTCCAACACAATCCCCCGCCCAGCATCTATTTGTTGAAGAAATTTTAAGGAGGTATTTAAAAGAAGCGAAAAGAAAGGAGTCAAACGTAATCAACTGTAAATCAATCATTTTAAGTCATAAAAATACCCCCTAAAAAGGAGGTATGGTGCCCAGGACTGGATTCGAACCAGCACATCCTTGCGAACGCTGCCACCTGAAGGCAGTGCGTCTACCAATTTCGCCACCTGGGCAATTGCAGGAAAGGCTGCAAATATAAATAACTAAACCCTATTCGCCCAAAACCTATTGCCAACTATATTCCCAACGACCTCCCCTTCCATCCAGTCAACAAAACACCCACAATCACCATCATTGTTCCAATCACCTGCTCCGTAATAATGCGCTCTCCCAACAAAAAATGTGCCTGCAAAATCGTACTCACCGGACCAATACTCGATACAATCGCCACATTATTAGAGCCGATTCGTTTCATCGAATGGGCAATCAAAAATACTGGAACAACTGTGGCTATAATGGCCAATAAAAATCCATACTGCCAAAACGATATCCCGGTAGGGATGGACTTGTAATTATTGGCAATTAAAAAATGAACAAATATCCCTGCGGTAGCCGATAGCATTGCATAGGTTGTAAACTTGGTGGCCCCTACCAGTGGCACCAGCTTTCCACTACCTACTAGATAAATGGAATAAGTAATGGCACAGATAAATATTAGGATACAGCCTAATAAGAAATGAGGATGGCTCGTGTCAATGGTAAGCTCCCCCCAATAGGCGATGCCTATTCCAAGATAGGTAAGCGCCAACGCAATTTTTTGGACCCTAGTAATTTTTTGCCTAAAAATCGCCGCGTTAATCAATACTACCAAACTAGGGTATATAAAAAGTATCAGCCGCTCCAACCCTGCACTCACATACTGTAATCCAATAAAATCAAAAAGGCTGCTAATATAATATCCAAATAAGCCCAGCGCAATAATGCTCAGCCAATGACGAGCTGAAAGTGATGGATTACCCTTTTTATTAGCCACCCATATTGCTGCACCAATAAAAAAAGGAAGCGAAAAAACCATCCGAAGCGTAAGCAGAGTCAATGCATCGGTATGCGTTTGTTCAAATGCCATTTTCACAATAACCGCCTTGGTAGAAAACAAGATTGACCCTGCAAACGCAATGATAAATCCGGTTAACGGTAATGCCGTTTTACTATTTTTCAATTGCATAGTTGTATTACCCTTGATTTGCTATCGCCATTTTTTTGTAAATTAAAGAAGCCCCCTTTTTTTAAAGGAGGCTTCCAACAAAAAATTACTTATTACACCGATACATTAAAATCCCTCAAGGCATCATTCAAACTTGTTTTAAGATCGGTAGATGGTTTGCGCTGACCAATGATCAATGCACAACCCACTCCAAAATCGCCGGCAGGAAATTTCTTAGTATAAGAACCTGGAATCACCACACTTCTCGCTGGCACCCTTCCTTTCATTTCAATCGGCTCGGCTCCACTTACATCAATGATCTTAGTAGATTGCGTCAACACCACATTGGCACCCAACACCGCTTCTTTTTCTACCCGCACACCTTCTACCACGATACAACGGCTGCCAATAAAACAACCATCCTCTATGATTACCGGACTTGCCTGAAGGGGTTCCAACACACCGCCAATACCCACACCGCCACTCAGGTGAACCCCATTGCCAATCTGCGCGCAACTTCCTACTGTGGCCCAAGTATCCACCATGGTACCCTCATCCACATAGGCGCCGATATTTACATAAGAAGGCATCAATACCACATTCTTAGCAAGATAAGCACCATACCTAGCCACCGCATGGGGCACCGCTCTTACTCCCAGTTCCGCATAGCCGCTTTTTAATTTCATTTTATCATAAAACTCAAATGGGGGCAGCACCATCGTCTCCATTTGCTGGATAGCAAAATACATCAGTATCCCTTGTTTAACCCATTCATTTACTTGCCAATCAATGCTTCCATCTGCAGCAATGCCTACAGGCGAAGCCGTACGAAGTCGGCCCTTGTCTACTTCTTCAATGACCGCCCTAACGGCGTCCGAATATTTCATGTCTTTCAATAATTCCCGGTCGCCCCAGGCCGCTTGTATTAATTCCTGTAATTGCATAGTGATTGTCTATTTAGATTTTAATTGATAACAAGGGCGCAAGATACAAAAAGATAAAAATTTAGCGGGGAAGGATTTTATCCATACCCACCCACCCCGTCAGCGGTTGAAAACCCTGACGGCGGTTGGCGGAGTGAAGGTAGCGCCTGCAGATTTCAATTATCCCCGACAGGGCGAGAAGCAGTTAGTGGGGTGAAGATGCCACTAGAATAACATAGACCCGTCTATAACCCCCGACAGGGCTGGAAGCCGCTGTCGGGGTGGACGCAATACCCTGACGGCCGTTGGTGCAAGGGTGAACCCAACTTGAATTACCAAGAACCTTCAATAACCGCCGACAGGGCTGGAAGCCGCTGTCGGGGTGGACGGGAAATCCAGACGGCGGTTGGCGGGGTTGAGACCCCAACTTGAATTACCAAGAACCTTCAATAACCACCGACAGGGCTGGAAGCCGCTGTCGGGGTTGGAGGGTGGGTGGACGAAACAACCTGCTTTTTTATATCTTGCACCCTATTAAGCGATCAACAATATGAATATAGGCTATGATGGTAAAAGGGCTTTTCAAAACAAAACGGGACTGGGTAACTATTCCCGCTCCCTGCTTACTATTTTAAACCGTTATTTCTCCCAGCACCAATACATTTTGTTTGCTCCCAAACAAACCCACTTATTCGATACCCACCATTTTAACAATATTCGCACCATACTGCCCGATAATTTATGGTATCAAAAATTACCTGCCCTCTGGCGTAGAATGGGAATGGTTAAACAAATCGCCCAAACAAAACTCGATATTTACCACGGACTAAGCAATGAATTGCCCAGCGGTATCGAAAAGCTGAACATTAAATCGGTTGTCACTATTCACGACCTCATTTTTGAACGCTTTCCGCAAACCTACCATCTGGATGAACGCTATACCCACCGGTGGAAAATAAAACGGGCCTGTAAAATTGCAGATGCTGTCATTGCTATCAGTGAGCAAACAAAGAATGACCTGATTGATTATTACGGAGTGCCCGCTTATAAAATAACTGTCTGCTATCAAAGTTGTAACCCTATATTTGAACAACCCATTACTGCCATTGAAAAAGCTGCAGTAAAGAAAAAATACAATTTGCCCGACCGCTACTTTTTATTTGTAAGTTCCATCGCTCCCAGAAAAAACCTGATTGCCATCTGCAAGGCAATGATTGTTTTGAAAGATGAAATCCATATTCCGCTAGTGGTAATAGGAAATGGAAAAAAAGAAAAAGAAGAAGCAAAACGATTGATGAAAGCAAATGGAATGGAGCAGCGGCTGCTATTGCTCAATGAATTGCCTGCAGCCAAAGAAGACTCCTTTACCAACGCAACCGATTTTCCAGCCATTTACCAGCAAGCAACTGCCCTGGTATACCCTTCCATTTTTGAAGGATTTGGCTTGCCGATATTAGAAGCGATGTGGAGCGGTTTGCCTGTTATTTGCAGCAATACATCTAGCATGCCGGAGGTTGCCGAAGATGCCGCCTTGTACTTTTCTCCAAATGATACGGTTACCCTTGCCCAACATTTGCGAGCGATTGCATCGGATGATCAATTGGTACAAACATTGAAAGAAAAAGGGCTGAAGCAGGCAAAGAAATTTTCGACTGAAACCTATGCTAACCATATTATGCAAGTATATAAAACTTTACTATGAGTCAATTTTCAAACGATCTGGAGCAATGCCTTTTGGTGTTAAACAATGGGGGGCTAATTTTATATCCTACCGATACCATCTGGGGTATTGGTTGCGATGCTACCAATGAACAGGCGGTAGCCAATATTTATGCACTTAAAAAAAGAACTGCTAATAAATCGATGATTGTACTGCTAGCAGAAGAAAAAGATTTATTGACCCACGTGATGCAGCCCAATCTTCAAATATTTGATTATATCAAAGGAGTTGCTAAACCCACGACGGTGATTTATGAAGGGGCAACCGGTTTAGCCATCAATCTGGTCAATGAAGATGGCACCATCGCCATCAGAATTGTAAAAGATCCATTCTGCTGGGAGCTAATCAACTTATTTGGCAAGCCAATCGTATCTACTTCAGCTAACCTATCCGGTTATCCGCCTCCAGCTATTTTTGATGATATTGATGCGGAAATAAAAAAAGGTGTTGACTATATTGTTCAACACCGTCAGGATGATATACATTTGGCTGAGCCTTCTGCAATTATCCGTTGGAATAACAATGGTATCCCCACCATCATCCGTAATTGATTTTACAAAATGGTTAGCCCAATTCCAATCTGCAGACTTTGATTTTTCCACTCATCTTTTTTGTCGATATCATTCAAATTATTCAGTCCTATTGCATATCTGCCATAGATCCTGAATTTGGATACTTCCAACTGCAGTCCACCCAATACGCTAAAATCGCCATTCTTAAAGGCATTTTTTCCGTTTTGTAATAAATTGGCATTTTGATTCATCAATATGGAGTACTGAGGGCCTAGTTGGATGCTGAATTGATCGGTCACCCTGTAACCCAATAATATCGGCAAATTGAGGTAACTCAATTGAATGTTGGATGGTGCAACCCCCAGCACATTGTTATAAATTGCACGAAATTGGCTGGAAGTATCCTGCTTTATCTGGCTTACAAAAACCTCCGGCTGGAGCGATAATTTTTTACCGATACCTATTTCGATAAAACCGCCAATATGATATCCAAAACTAAATTTATCCGTAAAAGATTGGCCGGTTAATTTGTTCACACTGGCACCACCTTTAATACCTAGGTGAATACTTTGTGCTTGCAGATTTGAAAAGGATAGTGCTGCTATAAACAGCAGTAGGAGATTTGCTTTCATAATATCATTATTAGTTGGCATAATCATAACAAGTTGCATGCCAATGATTAAAAAATAGCGGTACAGATGGCAGAACGAATTTTTATTCTAAAAAGTATAGCCCACATTTAACATAAACATGGCCGTTGTTTTTTTTGTATTGGTAGAGCGTAGATAATAATCCAAATATAACTGCGGTTCAATATTGAAATTGCCTATTGAATAGTTCAGGTCAAGATTAAGACCGATGGACTGCATTTGAAATTTGCTGGCTTGTACACGGGGAGCCCTACCTTTTCTTTTGAGTGCATTAAACACTTCAGCGCCCCCAGGCCCTGGAGGAGGCACATTGGTGAGACGAGAGGTGGTGGCGCTTCCTGAACCAGCATTCAACATCAATGAAGGAGTAAAACTTAGCCCATCCGACTTATTCAGAACGGAATACCAATCAAACTGATGCTGGACAGATAACATCGTATAAAATGAATTACTTGTAACATTCAACGTATCATAAAAATATCTTTTTACACCGCCAATGATTGAGTCCTTGTTTTTGGCCTCTCCATATTCTCCCGATGAATATCCCAAAGCAATTCCCGGCTGTAGCCAGGTCTTTTTATAACTAAAAGAAGTAAAAAGATCATTTTGCACCGATGAAGAAAATGTAGAATACTTGTCTTTTACAAAATAATGCGTAAAGGATATCCCCAACGAAATATTTTTATTGCCCACTAAGTCAAAGGAAGGGGAAACAAAATATTGATTAACGCCAAATTGCTTCGTATCATTTAATAAATTAGCACCGGCGGAAATTCCAAAACCAGTTTTGTTGAAATAGGAAAGCGAAGGGGAATACACAGCCACAGCAGCATTGCTCTGGTTAGCATTCAACGCCTTGTTCTTAACACTGTAAAGCCGATTACCAAATCCTATGCTGGCATAAAAATAACTAACCAACTTTTCCTCCGTACCCAACAATTGCTTCAGTTGATTTTCCAATTCAATTGAATCCTTTTCAGAAAGATTGATATCAGGCTTCACTTGAGCAATGGACTTGGATACAATCAATGCCGAAAAAAATACCAAAAAAAACAATGTACGCATAAAAAAATGTCTTTAAAATATAGACTATGAAGCATTCTATTATGATGCAATATCCATCATTTTGTTTAAAAGATAAAGACTAGGGGGAGTACTTTTATTAAAATCGCCATTTGTAAAAAATAAGTAGTACATTTGCAAAATTATTTATAACGAGTATTGCATGAAGTGCCCAAAAGGCTGTTGAAATTAGTAACTTTAGATTTTTTTAGTAGGAATTAAGTAGCGCAACAACAGGAAGATAGCATATCATGTAAACACAAAAACATTTACATGAATGCATTTGAAGCCTTAGGCTTAAACGAACAATTAGTACAAGCTATTACAGAAATGGGATTCGAAACTCCCACTCCCATCCAGGAAAAAGCTATCCCCGTTTTATTATCAGGAACAACCGATTTTGTAGGTCTGGCACAAACCGGAACCGGTAAAACCGCTGCTTTTGGATTACCCCTACTCCATTTAATTGATGTAAGTCAAAAGCACCCCCAAGCACTGATTGTGTGCCCTACTAGGGAATTGTGTTTGCAAATTTGCAATGACCTGATGAATTTCAAAAAACACGTTAGGGGCTTAAATGTAGAGCCAGTATATGGTGGTGCTTCCATCGTAATGCAAATACGCGAACTAAGAAAAGGGGTTCAAATAGTAGTAGCCACTCCCGGCCGCCTCATTGACTTGATAGAAAGAAAAGCCATTGACCTGCAAAAAGTGAAATACGTGGTATTGGATGAAGCAGATGAAATGCTCAACATGGGCTTTAGAGATGATATTGACTTTGTTTTAAAGAACACCATATTAAGAGAAAGTATCTGGTTGTTTAGTGCTACCATGCCAACCGCCGTTAAAGCGATCTCTAGAAATTTTATGACTAACCCGATAGAGGTTACCATGGGCAAAAAAAATACTGCCAACGTAAATATCGATCACCAATATTTTATTACACCCGCCCATAGTCGATATGACACACTGAAACGCCTAGTAGATTTTAACCCGGGAATGTACGGCGTTATTTTTACACGCACCAAGGCAGATGCACAGGAAGTTGCCGAACGCTTAGTAAAAGAAGGCTATGATATTGAGGCATTGCACGGCGATCTTACTCAACAGCAAAGAGATAAAGTAATGGGCCGATTCCGTGCTAAAAGTATTCAGCTTTTAATTGCTACCGATGTGGCTGCAAGAGGCATTGATGTAGATGGTATTACCCATGTAATCAACTACGAATTACCAGATGATATTGAAGTATATACCCACCGAAGCGGTCGTACTGCAAGGGCTGGTAAAAGTGGTATTTGTATCACCATTTGCCATAGCAGGGAAGCATACAAAATAAGATCGATTGAAAAAATGGTCAACGCACAGTTTCATCGCCTGGATATTCCAAGTGGTAAGGATGTTTGTCGCAAACAATTTTTTCACTTCATGGACAAATTAATGTTGGCTGATATTTCAAATGGCGAATACGAAAATTATTTACCTGACCTACAAGAGAAATTTGCAGACGTTAGTAAGGATGATGTGTTAAAAAGAGTAGCCGCTTTGGAATTCAATCATTTCTTAAAATACTATCAAAATTCTGACGACTTAAATACCAAAACGGATTCAAGAGAAAGAAGAGACACTGGAAGGGATAGAGATGCAGGTTCATTTGAAAGAAAAGAACGCAGCACTTTCACTAGAACGGTTGACAATGGCTTTAGCCGATTGTTTATCAACCTTGGTACAAAAGACGGTTTTTACAAAGCCAGCTTTTTACAATTCATTTTAGACGAAAGCAATTTAAACAAAGAGGTACTGGGAAAAATTGATATTCGTGAAATGAATGCTTGGGTAGAAGTGGATAAAGCAGCTGCCGGAAAAATGATTAAAAGCATGGACGGTAAAAAATACAACGGTCGCCTAGTTAGAATGAACGAGGCAGATGGTGGATTTAAAAGGCCAACAGATGAAGGCAGAAGCGACAGGAGTTCTAGAAATGAAGGTGGAGAAAGAAGCGAGGGAAGAAAAAGAATTCCGATGAGAGATAAAAGATAAGTTTTTAGTTTACTTAAAAAATGCCCCGAAATTTCGGGGCATTTTTTATTGATCAATCCACTGATCGGATAATATATTTTACAGCCCCGCGAAATGCTAGCTACTACACCAATTCAATTACGGTGATCTCGGGTAAAATACCTACCCTACCAGGATAGCCTATAAAACCAAAGCCCCTATTGACATATAATTTTTGTTTTACATCTTCATATAATCCCGCCCACTGCTTGTAAACATATTGAACCGGACTCCATTTAAATCCAGGAATTTCAATCCCAAATTGCATGCCATGGGTATGGCCACTCAGCATCAAATCAATATCAGCATATTTGAGTTTTACCTCCGCTTCCCAATGACTAGGGTCATGACTCATCAAAATTTTGAATGGATATTTTTCTGTACCTGAATGAGCTAGATCCATTCGCCCATGCTTGGGAAAATTTGCCTTGGCGCCCCAATTCTCTATTCCTAACAATGCAATCTGGTCGCCATTTTTTTCCAATACCACATGCTCATTCATTAACAATCGCCATCCCAAACTGGCATGAACCCCTTTTAGGTTTTCCAGATTCTGCACCTTGCTAATACCTTCAATTGGCCACTGAACATAATCTCCATAATCATGGTTGCCAAGGGTGGAATAAACACCCATCGGGGCTTTCAACTGATTGAACACATCGATGTATTCATCCATTTCAGTTGCTTTATCATTTACTAAATCGCCTGTAAATAAAATAATATCTGCATTTTCACCCATCATTTCTTTTACTCCATGATGTACCGCTTCCTTATCGGTAAAACTTCCACTATGAATATCGCTAATGTGCAAAATCTTCATTCCCTTAAACCCATTGGGTAAATTATCAAAAGAAAGTTGCACCCGCTTAATATCATATTTGTATTTATTACTAAATCCATAAATAAGGCTCCCAAATAAAGTGCCCCCAATAGCCAGGCTAAACCAACTTAAAAAAACCGAGCGAGAAATACCTGTTTCAGTACCTACGCCAGCTGCCGAATTATAATGATACAACTTCCCTACTGTCCACTGAAGGGCCCTGCGGATATCATCTACCAAAATAAAAATAACGGCAACGAGTTTGGCCAAAAACAATCCCATTATAAAAGCAAATAAATAAGTTCTAACTTTTCGGGGCAGCCATTCGGGGCCTCCAAAAGCAAAAAGCAAAAAGCCAATGATAGCGATTACAGTAATGCCCCAGTAAATGCCAAAAATAATGGCCTTTGTTTTAGGTGATGCCGATAAGCTAACCGCTTTTACAGCCTGAAAAACATAGCCATCCAAGAGCAACATAAAGGATATGAAAATAAAAGCACCTAGGGGTGATCGCATAAGAATTTTTTTTATAGATACGATTTAAAAAAATGAATAGCGTGCGATTGAATGGAGTTGTCCATTCATTTTCCTCCAGCATTCCATTTAATATATTCATCCAATTGCTGGTGGATGGCCAGCAGGGTATTAGAATCGGTGAAATGCCCTTCCGAATCCATTAGCTTATCTACAGAAGAAATAGGCAACAGATTGGGATGCACCGTTACCTTGACATGATGCAAAACACCCGTCAAGTGATCCAAGCCCCTTAAATTACCCGCCCTTCCAGTTGATACTCCTGTGAGCAATGCATTTTTGTACCACCACAAAGCATGGGTTTTGCCGGTATCAAATAACATTTTCAATACCCCTGGAAAACTACCATTGTATTCAGGTGCAATAAAAATGTAATGCGTGGCAGGTATGATCATTTCATTTTCAATTTTCTCAAAATTGGCATCCCTTACCAGCAGATTCACCCCCTCCAGGGAAAGCAAGGATGCATCTATATATTTTTCTTTTAATATGCGCTGGTATTCCTTGGCCACCTTTAAGGTATTGCTGCCTACTCTATTAGTTCCAGATATAATTAAATACATATGTTTATTTTATTCTATTGATTGAGCATACTAACAATAAATAGGATGCAATGTTGCCAAATTTAAGCTGAATAACTAAATTTAATATATATTTTGCAAAATAGGAGTAGAATAGGCATAGTTACCAAGGGCTTAACAAGGGTAATTACACACAAGTGACCGTCAGTTTTAAAAACTTGTTAACTTTACTATTGTTGCATTTCAAACAGTACCTTTGTAAGGTATGCATGCCTTATGTTATCAACGATGTTGAAATGTATAAAGCAATTGCAGTGAAAAACTTACTCACAATAATTAATTCTCCCAGAGGGAATCAGTATGGCAAGAATAATAGGCATTACAAACCAGAAGGGAGGGGTAGGAAAAACCACTACCGCAATTAATCTAGCAGCAAGTTTGGCTGTACTGGAATATAAAACCTTATTGGTGGATGCTGACCCCCAAGCAAACAGTACCACGGGAGTGGGATTTGATCTGCACAACATTACCCAGAGTCTATATGACTGCATGGTAAACGAAGTCAGTGCAAAGGACGTATTGCTAAGAACTGAAGTACCCAACCTAGACCTGATACCTTCCCATATTGACCTAGTAGGTGCTGAAATTGAAATGATCAATTACCCCAACCGGGAAGGTGTGCTAAAAAAAATACTAGAACCCATTAGGGATAATTATGACTTTATTGTAATTGACTGCTCCCCCTCACTAGGGCTCATTACAGTCAATGCACTAGTAGCGTCGGATAGTGTGGCGGTTCCCGTTCAAACAGAATTTTTTGCATTGGAGGGCTTGGGTAAATTATTAAACACCATCAAGATCGTACAAAACAGACTGAACCCTGAACTACAAATAGAAGGCATTTTAATGACCATGTATGATGGTCGTTTACGCTTATGTAACCAAGTTGTTTCAGAGGTAAGGAGGCATTTTGAAGACATGGTTTTCAGTAGCATCATTCATCGAAATACCCGATTGAGTGAGGCTCCCAGTTTTGGCAAGCCTGTAATTTTATATGATGCAGAGAGTAAGGGTTCCATTAATTACCTCAATCTTGCCAAGGAAATTTTACAAAAAAATAATCTCACTAAAATTGCTCAACAAGACCGGGTAATACAATAAAACATAGGTGAAGAAACCGCTTTTATTATCCATTCCTTGCCAATAAAAGCAGCTGAGATCACTCCAGCAATCAACCCGGCGCCGCCAAATAAATAACCTTTTATCAATCCCTATTCAATTATGACTCCTCCCAATAAAAAAGACGCATTAGGAAAAGGTATCCGTAGTTTATTACAAAATATGGATGCGGATTTCAAAAACTTAACAGGCAGTTTAAAGTCCGATTTAGTTGAAAAATCCACTGCTACCAATCGAGTTGCGCTCGACCAAATTGAAATCAACCCAAAGCAACCTCGGAAGGATTTTGATGAGACCGCACTAAGCGAACTAGCCGCCTCTCTTAAAATACATGATATCATTCAGCCGCTTACCGTGAGTAAAATGCCCTCCGGCAAATTCAGATTGATTGCGGGTGAAAGACGTTTCAGGGCAGCAAAAATTGCCGGTTTAAAAGATGTACCAGTATATGTGCGACAGGTAAATGATGCTGAGTTATTGGAACTGGCATTATTGGAAAACTTACAAAGAGAAAATTTAAACTCAATTGAAATTGCCCTTAGTTATAAAAGGCTGATGGATGAATTGGATTATACACAAGAACAGGTGGCAGAGCGCATGGGAAAAGAACGTAGTACCATTACCAATTATATCCGCTTGCTCAAACTCCCTCCAGATATACAGATTGCAGTTCGCACCGGCGTAATCTCTATGGGACATGCTAGGGCGCTCATCAGTGTAGACGTGGTAGACAAACAACTTTTTATATTTTCAGAAATAAAAAACAAGGAACTTTCTGTGCGGCAAACGGAAGAACTGGTTCGCAAAATGTATACCGGATCTGGCAATGTTAAGAACCCAACAAAAATAACCCTTGCCCCTTCCTTCAAAAAGATTGAAGACAACTTATCCTCTCAATTCAATACCAAGGTAAAATTGGTGCACAACAAAAAGGGCTTTGGCTCCGTAACATTTGAGTACTACTCACTGGAAGAGTTGAACGGGCTATTGGATAAATTGAATATCAAAGTAAGTTAATGCGAAAAATAGTATCCATATTTATACTCATTCATTTATATTTTTTTAGTGGTACAATAACTGCTCAAACAACCAAGGGCGGCCTTGTTGCAGAACAAATCAATGCTTCAGATAGTATCAATAAAAAAAAAGGTAAGAAATTTGACCCTCGAATTGCTACGCGCCGCTCTGCCATAATACCGGGCTGGGGACAGATTTACAACAAAAAATACTGGAAACTACCGCTGGTATACGGAGGACTAGGTATCACGGCCAGCGTATTTCAATACAATGTAAAAAATTACAACTTGTTGCGCCTGGCTTATATGTACAAAACCGATACCATTAGCGCCAATGATGCATTGATAGACCCTCGATTTAAAAATCTTTCAGCAAATGCACTTCGCAATTATCGCACTGCCTTTCGCCAAAATGTGGATTACACCGTTTTATTTTTCATAGCTTTTTGGGGCTTAAACGTAGTGGATGCCACGGTGGATGGACATCTGAAGCAATTTGAAGTGAATGACAACCTGAGTTTACAACTGAAACAAGGCTATAGCCAAATGGCCAATACTGCCGGCCTTAGCCTAGTGTTGGATATTCACTCAAAAAAAATGTACGCCAGTAAATAATTATATTTGTTTTTTTTATACATCAACCAACTACTATGCAGTCAATGAATTCTTCCGCTCCTACAATACAATCCCCCCTGCGCATTGCACTGATTGGATATGGCAAAATGGGTAAAGCCATCGAAGAAATTGCTATCAAAAGAGGGCATAGCATTGGACTAAAAATAGACATTCATAGTTTGGCAGATTTTACAAAAGAAAATCTACAGCAATGTGATGTAGCCATAGAATTTACCAGTCCACATACCGCCGTACAAAATATTCTTACCTGTCTAGATGCCGGCATTCCCGTGGTATGTGGTAGCACTGGTTGGCTAGCCCGATGGGAAGAAGTAAAGCTGGCCTGTGAGGCCAATAATGGCTCTTTGGTATATGCGAGTAATTACAGTGTAGGCGTAAACGTTTTTTTTGAAGTCAACCAATTACTAGCCCGCCTCATGAACCCGCAAACAGATTACGAAGTGAGCATGGAAGAAATTCACCACACCGAAAAGAAAGATGCACCTAGTGGAACGGCAATTACATTGGCAGAGCAGATTCTAGAAAACCTAGGAAGAAAAAAACAGTGGGTAAATGAACACAGTGTATCGCCCGAAGAATTATCGATTATCAGCGAAAGAATAGATCCCGCACCAGGCACCCATAAAATAAAATATAGTTCCAGCGTGGATGACATTGAAATCATTCATACTGCGCATAACCGGCAGGGTTTTGCCACAGGAGCCTTATTGGCAGCTGAATTCATCAAAGGAAAAAAAGGCATTTTTAGTATGAAAGAGGTGCTGGGATTTTAACATTTATTGCTGGCTATCCAGACAAACAAAGGTAAACATCCATTTCAAGGGGTTTTCCCAATTGGAATCAGTAAAACTTCCAACCGGAGCCTTCACCAAAATCGTATTCCATCCTTTTTTCATCAACACCTTCGAAGGCTTTCTGTATTCATACCCTTCATCAGACAAAGGTATTTCGGGATTACCTTTTTGTCCGCCCCTTTTCCAATGCGGCGGCGGCACCAACTTTCCATTTACCCATACAGCACTGTTTTTATTATCCCAAGCTCCAATCGGAGGAGAATCGGAAGGAGAAGACCGGGATAGATTGTTAAAACCAATCCAACAATCCTTTTCACCATCCCTTTCAGCCCATACCTTCGTTATAGCATACCAAGTGGAACTGTCCTGCTGATTGGATATATGTGCCTGGATCATCGGATACCAAAAATGGCGAAGCCAAATAGTGCCTCCATAAACAGCGGGATAATTTTTTAACTGAATGGTATCTAAAAAATTGATAGCCTCTGGAGCAAACGCTGTTTCGGTTATCCCCTTATTGTCATAAGGGCCTATCAATTTCCATTCAATATCTCTTTGCCTTACATAATTAAAAGGGAGATTTTTGAAATACAATTTTTTATGATCTAGCAAGCGATTTTCAAAATCAACAAACTGGCGATACCTTTCTGAACCTGGACTGCCGATATCTGACAAATAATTTTTCCATCCTCCTCCTCTCCAAGTCCTTTCAGCAAAAGCTACCATCACCGAATAAACAGGATTCATTTTTAAAATATTAGCTTCCTCACTTACCCTTCTATCAGGCCAGTTGCAAAGTGTGGCACCCACCCTGCTGGAATCGCCCTTAGCGGTATCACAAATCAGGTGATTGAATACAGTTGCCACTCCATCAAACGGATCAAATGTATTTAAATACAAATGCCTGGAATCAATGGAAGGATAATTTTTTTTGGGGACTGTTTTCCCATTCCACATTTGTAACATAGTACCCTCCGGTAAATTACCTCCGGGGTTCCAGGCAACTACCTTTTTACCGAATGATTTTAAAACTTTCACCATCGCCGGCAAAAACTCCTTATTGAAAATCTTTACTTCATCGCCACCTATATGTACATAGGGCACATCCAACTCTGTGCACAATTCTGCTACAATATTTTTACAAATCTCCATCCCTTCTGCAGATTGCATATCTACTCCCATCGACCTTTTAAAAGCTGCGCTATGCCCTGGCATATCAATTTCAGGAATGAGCGTTATATATCTTTCCTTGCAGTAAGCTATCAATTCCTTCACCTCGTCCAATGAATAATACTCTCCAGGAGTACGCAACATGTACCTGCTGTCAGTCAACTGCGGATATCGCTTACTCTCCAATCGCCATGCAATATCTTCTGTTAAGTGAAAATGAAACACATTGAGTTTATATGCCGCCATAACATCAATCTGCTGCTTCAGTTGTTGAATGGATTGATAATTTCTACCAACATCCACCATATACCCTCTCCACAAAAACGAAGGGTCATCCATTATTTCACAGGCATCAACCGATGCATCATTTCTTAGTAACTGGTAAAAGGTTTGCAAGGCATTGAATATCCCATGAGCAGTGGATGCACTTATTTGAATCCTATCAGCGGTTACCCTTAGATGATAGCCTTCTTCAGTAACTATTTTTTTATCAATCATTAATTCTATCAGCGGCTCCCCTGGTTTACCTATGGAGGAAATCGGCATTGAATAACCTTTGATCGCTAAATTCCGCTGCAACTTTTCAGCTTCCTGTTTAATTGAATTCTCCTTTACCAAAATTCTGCTGCAATGATACATTTGAAAAACCCCCTCCTTCCATGTAAGTTCTTTCGGAAATGGAACGAGGGATGGTTTTGATTGCACATCGAATACATAGGGAAATAATAAATTTTTCCATAGGAGATATCCATCTCCATAGAGGTGCAGCCCATCATTAGAATATTGCACATTCATTTTTCCAACGGCATCACAAAATGAAGGAAAGAGGTCAACAAAAGTAAATTCACCATCTATTGCAATATTTTTTAACTGCTTATTTACTTGCTTTATGAGATCCCCTTTTCCTGTATGTGTGGTAAATTTTCCATACAAATTATTGACGGGCAAAATGCTTTGAACATACAATTTTGAAGCTGGGCTTCCCAATTTTAGTTGAGCGGCAATCCAACGAATGTTTTTTACAATACTATCCGGAGTGATATTGCGCGACAAATCATTGACTCCTATCAGTAAAAAAACTTTCGATGGTTTTCGATTAATAACTTCATCCATACGATGTACAATTCCTTCCGTAAAATCTCCACTGATTCCACGGTTCTTTATCCGAAGGTCTCCAAACAACTCACTCCACTCGGCACCTTGGGTAATACTATTACCAAGGAAAATGATATCTCCCTCCGTTTTAGGAATTGTTTTGAAATGAGTTAGCCGTTGGTGATAGTAGGTGCTAAATAAGCTGTCAGGCAATACAGAATGGCTGCCTTGCGAAAATAGACTACCGCTAATAGTAAGCAGTAGCAATAAATAGATTAACACTAATAATTTATTTTTCAACATATTGTTCCATTTTAATTTATAAAACCATCGTTTCGTAACTAGAAAACGTTGCATTAAAAACAAGGAATTTTGCAGGATAACCGGATTCAATTTTGCCCAACTGATTGTCCATTTTTAGCGCCCGCGCTATTTGGATGGTTGCCATTTTGATTGCCTCTTCTAGCGGCACCTTTACATGTATGATCGCATTCTGAACTGCTTCCGCCATAGATATGGCCGCTCCTGCCAAATTGCCTTCCTTGTTTCGATAAAACCCATCCACCAATGTAGCATTGATTATACCGAAATCGAAGTCAGTTACGGTACGTCCTAAAAATGAAGCATCAGATAGTAATAACAGCTTGTCTTTTTTAATTTTATAGGCAATTCTTGCAGCGGCATAACTGCAATGTGCCCCATCCAATATTATAGGTGCATATACTTGCTCGTTATCGAATACAGCCCCTACAATCCCTGGCTCGCGATGCCCCATTTGTGTCATAGCATTATACAAATGAGTCACCAATTGAATCCCTTTTTTAAAATAATATTGCGCCTGCTCATAATTCAATTCAGAATGGCCCAGCGATAACTGGATGCCACTTTCGTGCAAACGGTCGATTTGTTCATCGGTAAATTGCTCAGGCGCAATCGTCATTAATTTTATTACCCCCCTGCCATAACGAATAATTTCTTCCAACTCATGATTGGTAGGTTTCCGAATTACATCCTGGTTATGCGCACCCCTTTTTAATTGATTAATAAAAGGCCCTTCCAGATGCATACCAACAACTCCTTTATCGTGTGCAGTCATAAACTGCTTGACAGATTCAATTGCCCTTAGAATATTTTCATGAGAGGAGGAAATCAAGCAAGGAAGCGTATGAGTAGTTCCAAAAACTAAACTGGTATCGCAGATGTCATGCAAGGTTTCTTCCGTAGGAGTTTGGGTGAAATAAAATTTTGCACCTCCATTGATTTGGATATCAATCAATCCAGGTGCAATATATTTTCCACCGATATCAATTTGTTCTACATCTTCCGGAACGTGATTTTGAACATCCAAAACAACCCCCTTCTCCACAATGACAACTAGATTGTCTATAAATCCATGCTCACTCAAAACCTTCCCATTAACAATTGCTTTTTTCATTGAATTATATAAATTTTAAAAATAGAAAGTGCCAATTATTGAATAATTTTAAAACAGCTGAATATATGTAGTCTCCTAGAAAGATCATATCCCCACTAATTGATGATATGATCTTTCAGTATTTTACTGCAATACCACTCTTGCCTAGGCAAATGAAATGGGCCCTTGAATAGATTCCCTTTAGCAGTTTGCGCTAGGCTACCATCGCGATGCAAATAACCAAACCACTCCCCATTTTCCTTATCGTGGAAATGCTGATAGGAATAATCATGAACCATCTTGTGCCAGGCTGCATATTTTTCATTTCCCGTCATCAAATAAGCTGACAGGGTAGCGATGATTACTTCGTTGTGTGGCCACCAAAATTTCATATCATGCCAATACTCTTGGACGGGCTTATTGTAAACATCCCTGAAATACAAAATTCCGCCGTACTCCTTATCCCATCCCCGCTCCCACATATAGTCTAGCATTTTACAGCCCAGCGCTATCAAATGAGGGTCATTGTTACGATATTTCGCCTCCTCCAAAATAAACCAAGCTCCTTCAATAGCATGACCAGGATTTAATGTTCTACCGTCAATATGGTCAATAATTGAACCATCCGGCGCCACCTGTTCCATCACACATTCAATATCATCTTTTACAAAAAAGGTTTCAATTTCTATTATCCATTTACTGATCCATTCATCACAGCGATCATCTCCAATAGTGTCCCTTAACTGTTGCGCAGTATTCATCATAATCATGGGTACGCCAATTCCTTTTGATGGCCTGGTACTGGTATACTTGGGCTCCAATAAGCCGGGTATGGTGGCATACTCAATACACTTTCCAAAAAGAAACCTTGCTTTTTCTGCTGCAGCTTTATCCCCGCTTGCTTTTGCATAAGCCGCATTAGCTATTACTGCAAATGTTTCAGAAAAAAAATACCTTCTTTTACGAATAGGACTTCCATTTCGGGTAACATGAAAAAACATTTGTCCATCCGTATCAAAACAATACCTGTTTAAAAAATCAATGCCCGATTTGGCAGCGTCTAGCCATTCCTGCTTTGGCTGAACCGTATTGTACAAGGTGGCTAACATCCATGCAGCTCGTCCCTGTATCCAAACCGCCTTGTCATCATCAATCAGCGAACCATCTTTATTTCGCATCAATAGATAGCCGTCAAATTCTTTATCGATACTTCGGGGAAACCAAAATGGAATGGTGTCATTTAACAATTGGTCGGTATAAAAATCCCGCAATTTTACAAGATCGTCGGTGGTATATTTCATTCTATTTTATTGATCGTATTTAACAGCCATTGAAAAGGTAGAAGTTGGCAATCCCGATTCATTCACTAGATTAGCCCGGGTAAATGATTTCCACGCATATACTACCGAAACTATTTTTTCCCCTAGCGGAATGCTTACCAAAATTTTATCATGGAGTATAGTTGCCTTCGTTTCTATCGACAACCCTTTATCGTTGATTAGCTCAAACCCCCTTACATCCATTTTATCCGAGGTTGCCAATTGTTTTGCAAAAGAAAAACGAATCAATAACTTTTGATGGTTTATTATAGCACTAACTGCTACAGGACCACTAGCATTAATGGATTGATGGTAATCATTCCTCAAAGCGAGCCTAGCCAAGCGCTCAGCCAGTTCTTTTTTCTTTACCGGATGTACATTGAGTGAGTCACCTAGGTCCATACTAATGACCATGCCACTATTGGGAATCTTTTTTTGCAAGCGGTTTTGCATATCCCTGAATGAAGACCATGAAGGCCGGTCTAAAGCAGACAACTGCACATAATAAAAAGGGAAATTAGAGCCCCATTTATTCCGCCAGTTTTGAATCATTAATGGAAATAAATATTCATACAATTCAATATTATGGGCATTGCTCTCCCCCTGGTACCAGATTACCCCCTTGATGGGAAATTTAGTAAACAGCGCTACTCCCGCTTCAAAATTATAACAGGGTTCGTATGGATGACGTTGCTTACCATTTATAGCATTT
>JBIKOV010000221.1:0-5505 GCA_044357815.1 Ferruginibacter sp.
TTAATTTTAGGGCATTGGGATGGCATGGATTTGGAGCGGTGCTGATGTTTGTAGGATTATTTATAGCAGGATTTATTTATATTATTAAAAAAGGGGCTTTAAATTGGGAAGATTAAGCAATTGTAGCGGTACAATGTGAAAATGTAAACAATGGCAGCATGATTTTTGTTTTAAAGGGGAAGGGAGGCTTTTAAATTCTGTAATTTTCAAATTAATTAATTATGTCACGTCCGGTACAATATAACACCAAATTGAAAATGGTGGAAGCACCTGAAGCAATGATGGGGGATGGTTTTATGGCAACTTCCTTTGAAAAGGTGGTGGGCCTTGCCCGTAAAAATTCAATCTGGCCTTTACCTTTCGCTACTTCCTGTTGTGGAATTGAATTCATGGCAACAATGGCAAGTCATTACGACCTAGCAAGGTTTGGATCAGAAAGAGTGGGTTTTTCTCCCCGTCAATGTGATCTTTTAATGGTAATGGGAACCATCTCCAAAAAAATGGGTCCCGTATTGCGTCAAGTGTACCTACAAATGGCGGAGCCTAGATGGGTACTGTCGGTGGGGGCTTGTGCCTGCAGTGGGGGCATTTTTGACACCTATTCTGTGTTACAGGGAATCGACCAAATCATTCCTGTAGATGTATATGTACCCGGTTGTCCGCCTAGGCCAGAAGCTATTTTGGATGGTTTTTTAAAAATTCAGGAATTGGTAGGTCAAGAAAGTTTGCGCAGAAGAAATGGTGATAAATACAAGGAATTGATGGAAAGTTATGGTATACAATAAATATTTGAAGCGAATTAAGTAACAAAAGATGGCCTTAAATAACGAAAAAATACAGCAAATTCTTACCGAAAAATTTGGCGACCAACTCATTGACTGGGAAGAACCTTATGGGATGCTGACTTTTACAGGTCCAAAAGAAATTAATCTGAAGGTATTGCAGTTTTTATATGATGAACCAACATTGGGTTTTCGTTTTTTAACGGATTTGCAGGCAGTGCATTACCCGGCTAAAAAGGCACAAGAGTTGGCGGTGGTTTATCACTTGCATAATTTGGTGGACAATATCCGTATTCGGTTTAAAGTATATACTGATATCACCCAACCGGATGTATTCAGTGCAACTGCTTTGTATCAATCTGCGAATTTTATGGAACGGGAAACCTATGATTTTTTTGGAGTCAATTTTACAGGTCATCCCAACCTAATCAGAATATTGAATGTGGATGAAATGGATTATTTCCCAATGCGAAAGGAATTCCCATTGGAGGACCAGACAAGGGTGGATAAGGATGATGAAATGTTTGGGCGGTAGCACCTTGCATAAAAATGCGATATTATTGATCGTTGGTGCGTGCAGTTAAATTATAATTATTATTAAGCGATATAACAAAAAGTAAAGGCAAATAATGAGTGAGCATATTCTTTTACCGGAAGGCAGTATAGAAAAACAAACCACTACGCTTAATCTCGGGCCTACCCATCCTGCTACCCATGGAGTTTTTCAAAATATTCTTGAGCTCGATGGAGAACGCATTATGAAGGCAACTTCTACGGTAGGGTATATTCACAGGGCTTTTGAGAAGCTGGCTGAAAGACGACCACTTTATCAAATTACACCCATCACCGATCGGCTGAATTATTGTTCATCCCCCATCAACAATATGGGCTGGCATATTACCTGCGAAAAATTGCTGGGTATTGAATTACCCAAGCGAGTCGATTATCTGCGGATCATCATTATGGAATTATCCAGAATTTCTGATCACCTAATCTGTAATTCTATTGTAGGGGTAGATAGTGGCGCCTATTCCGGCTTCCTGTATCTAATGCAGTTCAGGGAATTAATTTACGAAATCTACGAAGAAGTCTGTGGTTCACGACTCACTACCAATATTGGCCGAATAGGTGGATTTGAAAGAAATTTCACCAATACGGCATTCGTTAAACTTGAACAGTTTTTGGCTACTTATCCTAAGCAGTTAAAAGAATTTGAGACCTTATTTTCTCGCAACCGTATTTTTATGGAACGTACCATTGGTGTTGGGGCCATTTCAGCTGAAAGGGCTTTAAACTATGGATTTACAGGACCTAATTTAAGAGCTGCTGGAGTGGATTATGATGTACGGGTGCATACACCTTACAGTTCTTACCAAGATCTGGAATTTACCATTCCAGTGGGTAAAACCGGCGACTGCTATGATCGCTTTTTGGTGCGTAATCAGGAAATGTGGCAAAGTCTGAGCATGATTGAACAGGCTTATAAAAAAGTACAGGAATTTAAAGGAGCCGATGCAGAAGTATTTCATGCAGATACACCAGCCTATTATTTACCGGAGAAAAAAGATGTGTACACCAAAATGGAGGCATTGATCTATCACTTCAAAATCATTATGGGCGAAACAGATATACCTGCAGGAGAAGTGTATAGTTCGGTGGAAGGTGGTAATGGAGAGTTGGGTTTTTATCTAATCAGCGATGGAGGTAGAACCCCTTATCGACTACATTTTCGCAGGCCTTGTTTTATTTATTATCAGGCATTTCCAGAATTAGTGCAGGGCGCAATGCTAAGCGATGCGGTCATCACCATGAGTAGTTTGAATTTGATTGCAGGAGAATTGGATGCATAATCTTTTAATACTTATTTGATTTTAAAAAATATTAACCAACCAATAAAATTCAAGAACTCTTTTTGAGTTTCAGGTATTATGATACAATTTTCTGAGGAAAAATTAAACAAGGTGAGCGAGATAATACAACGCTACCCTGTAGGCAAACAAAAAAGTGCCTTGCTTCCCATCCTTCATCTTGCACAGGATGAATTTGGTGGATGGCTTGATACCCCCGTGATGGATTATGTAGCCTCCTTACTTACCATTGAACCCATTGAAGTGTATGAAGTAGCCAGTTTTTATAGCATGTATAATTTAAAACCGGTTGGCAAATACTTATTCGAAGTTTGCCAAACAGGCCCTTGCATGATTAATGGAAGCGATGATATTATTGGGTACATCAAAACAAAATTGAATATTGGTGTAGGGGAAACCACTGCTGATGGATTGTTTACATTAAAAACGGTGGAATGTCTGGGTGCTTGTGGTTATGCGCCGATGATGCAGTTGGGAAAAACGTATCGGGAGCATCTTACCAAAGAAAAAGTGGATGCCATAGTGGAAGAATGCAGGTCAAAGGCAAATTAAAATAATGGGAATAACCAACGCCATATTAAAAGTGAAGGAACACCGTAAATCTGAAAAGGTGGCGGAAGTTAATTTTTTAGTAGATAGTGGCGCAGTGTATAGTTTGGTGCCGGGAAAAATATTGGACCAACTGGATATTGAGCCTTACAAGGAAATGAGTTTTTCACTGGCAGATGGCACCACGTTAAAGCGAAAAGTATGCAGTGCATATTTTGAATTTGAAGGGGAAGGTGGTCCGGCCCCTGTGATTTATGGAGAAGAAGGAGATGAACCACTTTTGGGTGCAACAACGCTGGAGTCTTTAGGATTGGTGTTGAATCCTTTTACCAGAACCTTACATCCAATGCGGATGTTGATGGCTAAATTGAAAAAGTAAAAAGCATTAGCTAACGGATCGTTATAAAGTATGGCAAAGAAATTATTATTAGACAAAGCACATGTACCTGGAATCCGCAGCTATGAGGTATATCGCAGGGAAGGAGGATACCGCAGTGTGGAAAAGGCCCTCAAACTTACTCCTACAGAAATTGTAGAAGAAGTGAAACTGAGTGGCTTGAGGGGTAGAGGTGGAGCAGGATTTCCTACGGGTATGAAATGGAGTTTTTTGGCAAAGCCCGAAGGCGTGGCCCGTTACCTTGTTTGCAATGCAGATGAAAGCGAGCCCGGCACTTTTAAAGACCGGTATTTAATGGAATTTATTCCGCACTTGCTCATTGAAGGAATGATTGTAGCCTCCTTTGCGTTGGGAAGCAATGTGAGTTATATCTACATCCGAGGAGAATATGCTTGGATAACCGATATTTTGGAAAATGCGATTGCAGAAGCCAAACAAAATGGTTGGCTCGGTAAAAATATTTTAGGAACTGGATTTGATTGTGAAATGTACGTACAACGTGGGGCAGGAGCCTATATTTGTGGAGAAGAAACTGCTTTAATAGAAAGCCTAGAAGGCAAAAGAGGTAATCCAAGAATCAAGCCTCCTTTTCCTGCAGTAAAGGGTTTGTGGGATTGCCCTACAGTGGTAAATAATGTGGAAACGCTGGCAGCAGTGGTGCCGATTATCAATGAGGGAGGAGAAGCCTATTCAAAAATTGGAATTGGAAAAAGTACCGGTACCAAATTGATCTCTGCCTGTGGCAATATCAACAAACCGGGTATCTACGAAATAGATATGACCATTTCGGTAGAAGATTTTATTTATAGCGATGAATACTGTGGTGGAATACCCAATGGGAAACGATTGAAAGCTTGTATTCCAGGCGGATCTTCTGTTCCGATATTGCCAGCCAATTTATTATTAACCACCGCCAAAGGTGAAAAGCGCCTAATGAATTATGAGAGCCTGAGTGATGGCGGATTTGCTACAGGAAGTATGATGGGTAGTGGTGGTTTTATTGTGTTGGATGAGGACCAGTGTGTAGTTAGAAACACCATGACGCTAGCAAGGTTTTATCATCACGAAAGTTGTGGACAGTGTAGTCCTTGCCGTGAGGGAACCGGTTGGATGGAAAGGATATTGAATAAAATTGAAGGGGGTAAGGGAGAAATGAAAGACATTGATTTATTGTGGGATATTCAACGGAAAATAGAGGGTAATACGATTTGTCCGTTGGGCGATGCAGCGGCCTGGCCGGTGGCAGCAGCCATTCGTCATTTCAGAGATGAGTTTGAATGGCATGTGCTTAACCCCGAAAAATGTTTGACTGAAAATTTCGGACTGCGACATTATGCAGACCCGATTCATATACCGGTAACGGCATAAGGGAGGATAATAAATAGTTAAAAAATAACGCCTTACCATTTTGGCGTAAAAAATATTTATGGCAGACGAATTAAAAACCTTTAAAGTAACCATCGATAACATCACCATTGATGTACCGGTAGGTACTACTGTATTGAATGCAGCCCGTCAAATAGGAGGCGATGTAGCTCCACCTGCAATGTGCTACTACAGCAAGTTACAGGGTAGTGGTGGAAAATGCCGCACCTGTCTAGTAGAGGTAGCAGCAGGCTCTACTGCCGATCCAAGACCGATGCCAAAATTGGTAGCCTCTTGCCGCACCACAGTGATGGATGGGATGATTGTAAAAAACATTACTAGCGAAAAAGTGAAGGATGCAAGGGCTGGAGTGGTAGAATTTTTATTGTTGAACCATCCTTTGGATTGCCCTATTTGCGACCAAGCGGGCGAATGTCACTTGCAGGACTTGGGCTATGAACATGGAAAAGCGGGAACCCGCTATGAGTTTCCAAGAAGAACATTTGAGAAAGAAGACATTGGCCCCTATATTCAACTGCACATG
>JBIKOV010000222.1:0-5465 GCA_044357815.1 Ferruginibacter sp.
ATTTTGTTTGACTTCTGCCATCTGCGTATCCAATACCTCAATTTCAACCTTTGAATTTTTTGTTATAAAATCCGATAAAATCGTCCCGAATAAAGCCAATAACACCAATGATACTGTAATAATGATTGCCTTTGTTAAACGGCTATTATAGGTTTTTCGAAGTTCATAGGCTCCGTACTGCTTATTCTTGCCATCGAAAATAATATCGAGGATGTCGGCAGTTAAAATTTTGTTTATTTCCATTGTAAAATACTTTGATAGTTAGATTTAAAATGTAACCAGTTCCATAAATTATTTAATGCCATTTGCTTCTTCTGTCATTTTAATTAACTGAGCTTCTGTATCACTCATGTCCACCTCGGCATAGTGCCCTGGGGGAACCGCATTAATAGCCATTTCATCAAGGATATCAATGGCATTTTTAAAGGTTGCTTCTTTATCTGATTTGATGATATACATCAAGTCGCCAACAGGAGTAGCATTCTTTTTGTCGAGAATTACCTGACGTATTTCTTTGAAATTGCTGCTTTTAAATTGGGCTGATGCATTTTCAGCAGATAATTCCCCGAAATAATAATATACCTGATCATTTTTTCCCAATAACAAAGTCATTGCACCTGAATTTTTAACTTTCAACTGGTTATCTGGATCATCTTTTGGTTCATTCATTGCCATAGCCGTTGGAGTGCTCATGGTAGTTGTAAAAACAAAGAATGTAATCAAAAGGAATCCCAAATCAACCATGGGTGTCAAATCAACCCTAGTGCTCGCTTTCTTGGCCTTCTTTACGCCAGGCCCTTTTTTATGTCCGCCACCGGACGATGTATCCAATTCTGCCATATCGGTAGTTTTAAGTTGCGATCCCTTTTTGGGGAAGGCAAACGTTGGGGTAATTATTATTTTTTTGGAGGGTTCAATGCCAATTCTGAATCAGCTGGAACACCTTCTGGATTTGTTACGATCTTAAACTTAAAAATATCATTCTTTTTAAAAGCGTCTTTGACAAATTTAAAAGTTGGATATTTTGCAGCATTATCTCCTTTCACCAGCAAATTAAGTTTATCCATACTTTCACCTGAATATGACCGAACCACACTTCCTATCCAGTCGGATAATTCATTGTGCAAACTGTCACCAACAGGTATACCATCCATTTGCTTTGGTTCCATAGGAGTTTCCAATTGCAACATGCTCTTGATCTTATTGAATGGCATTCCGAAAAATTCCATTCTCCTAAGCTTGGTCAATTCTTCCGGAGTCAACCCAAGCGCCTTTGTTGTATTTACATCTTCAAGAATTGCCTGCTTTTTTGCCCTGTCACCCAACATCAGGTATACTTTACCTTCTTTGTTTAAGGTAACTAATATGGCATCCTCTTTAGCAATTCTTGTTGAGATGGATGACGGAGTTACTACTGTTACCGCTTCAGGTGGTTTGGTTTTGGTTGCCAGAATAAAAAAGGACAACAGCAAAAAAGCCACATCGCACATCGCAGTCATATCCACCGCCGTACTCTTTCTAGGTAATTTAACTTTTGGCATTTTAAAATAATTTTATTGTTTTACTGTTTGATGCAAAATAATTGTCAATCCCGAACAAATTATTTGTACAGTGATCCAAAACTTTGCGTTAATGTAAAACCGGACTCATCAATTCCGTAGGTAATTCCATCAATACGGGTAGTGAACACGTTATAAAATATAATAGCCAATGCAGATGTACCGATACCCAATGCAGTATTGTACAAGGCTTCAGAAATACCAACAGACAACTGAGTTGCTGCAGCACCACCACCTGAATCTTCACCCAGTGCAGAGAACGCCTTGATCATACCTACCACTGTACCTAACAATCCAATCAAGGTTGCTACTGAAGCAAGGGTTGACAAGAATACCAGATTTTTTTCTAACATTGGTAATTCTAATGAGGTAGCTTCTTCTACTTCTTTTTGAATTGCCATTACTTTTTGATCAGTAGACAATTCTGTATTGCTGATCATATCTTTATAACGATGCAATCCTGCTTTCATTACATTTCCTACAGATCCTTTTTGTTTGTCACACTCTGCCAAAGCTGCATCCACATTTTTATTGGCTAGATGATATTGTACTTTACGAACAAAATCGGCATTACTTCCTGTGCCAGTTGCTTTAGTAATAGTCAACATTCTTTCGATTACAAAAGTAATAACGGTTAAAAGGCAACCAATTAATACTGGTACAATAATACCTCCTAAATACATTTTATTTAATGCACTTTTTGGTCCTTCATGCGATGGCCAAAGTGCACCAGAACCCGGCTTTGAAAATCCGGATGCGTCTCCTAAAATAAATCTCCAGAAAGCATACCCAACGATAACACAAACCAATGGAGCAATCCATGAGATAGCATTACTAGATTTTTTTACTTGTACTGATGTAGATGGTTTTACATTTGCAGTTGATTTGGTTTCTGCCATAACGTTCGATTTTTTGTGTGTTAAAGTGAAAATTGGTTTGAAAAAAAATTTCGTTTTACAATGCTAAGCAAAAAAACTATTCCTACCATCAAATGATAAATAGAAATATTTTAGAGAGGCACAAGTTAATAAAATAATTGAATGAAACAACTTCGCAGAAAAAAATAAAAGTTTATTAATATTATAGGGGGAATATTAAAAAAAAATTAAATTCAATATATCCAAAGAGAGCGATTTTAGACAAGGCCTATTCATAGCGTAAAGCCACAATAGGGTCCAATTTGGCTGCCTTATAAGCAGGATAGAGGCCTGCCAATAGGCCTACCAATGAACAAACCAGCACTCCGATGCAAATCCAAAGCCAAGGGATAACAAAGCCCGTTTTAAGCAGTACAGCCACGATATTTCCAAACAAAATGCCCGAAATGATTCCAACAAAGGCTCCCATAAGGCTAATTAATATGGATTCCCATAGGAATTGGGCCCTTACCTCACCAGCCTTGCCCCCGAGTGACTTGATTAGCCCAATCTCCTTAGTACGTTCATTTACCGCTACCAGCATGATATTCATCAAGCCAATGGCCGCACCTATCAGGGTGATTAAGGCAATAGCCAAAGTTGCATACTTTAAAAAACCCAGGTTTTTCATCAGGGATTGTGCAATACTATCACTTTGGTCAATGTAGAAATTGTCATCCTCCATGATATCCAATTTACGAACAGGCCTGAAGGCACCCTTTGCCTCTCCCACAGCCACTTCCATCATTTTTAAATCACTTACCATCACTGCAATATTGTAGGAGCTTCCTTCGGAACCGAACATCCGCCTGATATTATTATAAGTGGTTATAACCACTTTGTCTGAATTCATGAAAGCACTGCTGCCTTTGTCTTTCAAAACACCTATAATTCGATACTTTCTATTGGATACGCTGATAATTTTATCAGTGGCACGTTGAGCGTTTTCCCCAAACAATTTTTGAGCAATCACGTTTCCTATTACACAAACACTCCTTCCAGATTCAACATCGGCCTCATTAAAATCCCTGCCATCTGATAATTCGTATCCATTGATTTGCAAATAATTTTCATCCCCTCCCAGTATCCTGATATCCGGATTTGTCTTTTTAGAATCTGTATTAACAATAACTCCTGAAGGTCCCGATAATGCAATGCCCACCACTGCCGGAAAGGAATAACGCTCCTTAAATGCCCTGGCCTCGTTAAAGGTGATCACTTTTCCTTCATTTGATTTTTTAGCTACCAACGACTTTCGGGATGACTTTTTGACCCCCTGGCGATTAGGCCCCCCACCAAATTGCACATTCCGCTCCCTAAAACGAATACTAAATGCATTGGCACCCATGGTGGAAAAACTTTGTGTAAGACTTTGGTTGACAGCTTCCACTGCTGTAATAATCGCTATCAATGCCATTATACCCAATGCAATAATAATTACCGTAATAACGGTTCGCAAACGGTTACTCTTAATTGTATTGTAAGAAAGTGCAATGGAGTCGGCTGTCTTCATGAAAATTTTATTCACGTTAAAGTTAATTCCGAAATAGTATACACTCCAAAAAAAGAGTATAAGCGGTAATTAACAGTATATCAATCGCATTTTGTCTAAAAAAATTATTGAAAGTTCGCTAACTTAAAAATAACAAGAGGGCTATATCCGCTCGAACGGATCGCCACTACTCAAACGAAATCAAAAATGCAACCACTCGGTAAGTAAGAAAGGAAATAATCCCAATAGAATGATTAGAAATGCGGTAAAGATTAAAATGGCCTTAAAGCCAATCGTAATAGCTGAGCCTGCCGCGATTGAGCCATGGTCTTTTACATCCTGACTAGCTTCCTTAAAGAACATTGCCTGAATGATTTTAAAATAATAATAGGCACTGACTGCAGCGCAAATTACGGCCCATATTACCAGCCAATGCTGGTGACCATCCCGAAGAGCCGCTATTAACATTAAAAATTTGCTTTGAAATCCAACAGTTAGCGGTATGCCAGTTAAAGACAATAAAAATATGGTGGCAGTAATAGCCAACACCGGCTCATTTTTGGCCAAGCCATTAAATCCATCTATTGTGTAGTCATACATTTTTATTAAAATCGCAAAAAGCCCAATCGTAGCCAAACTATAAGCCGCAGAATATAAAACCAACCCCTCCTTGGCAGTATCGTTGAGGGCAAAAACGGCCAATAACATAAATCCAGCCTGTGCAATGCTTGAATAGGCAAGCATTCTTTTAACACTCTGTTGAAATACTGCAGTCAAATTGCCAATAAATAGGGTTGCCGCAGTGATCACTGTAATCAATAGCTGCCATTGTCCGTGCACCTTTCCAAATGCATTTTCAAACAAACGAATAAAGGCCATAAATCCTGCAATCTTTACAATGGTGGCCATAAAAGAAGTGAAAACCGTAGGAGCTCCCTCATACACATCAGGTGTCCAAAAATGAAAAGGAGCTGCCGACACTTTAAATGACATAGCAATCAGCATAAACACCATCCCGATCGCAATCAATACAGGCATCTTTCCTTCGCCAATATTGATATTGTTTATAAAAAAAGACCCTTCGCTATTTCCACCATAAACAAAAGCAATTCCCATCAACATGATGCCGGTAGAAAAAGCCCCCATCAAAAAATATTTCAATGCAGCTTCATTGCTTTTTAAATTTCGTTTGTCGGATCCAGTTAAAATATAAAGTGGAATGGACATGATTTCAATTCCCAGAAATAATATCAGTAAGGTATTGTAAGTAGCCGAAAGGCAAACACCACATAAAACAAAAAATATCAATGCGAAATATTCGGAAACATTATTCCCCACCTTTTCGATATCGCTGCCACTCAGCAAAAAGAAAAGCAAAGTACTGACTAGCGCAACCGTTATAAAGGTTAAATTAAAGCTATTGAATGACAGCATGTACTTACTGTCTATAGCAAAAAAAGCTTCCCCCGATGTAAGCTCCAGGCAATTCGAAATAAT
>JBIKOV010000223.1:0-5438 GCA_044357815.1 Ferruginibacter sp.
GAAATATTTTTTTTGATAGCGAATTTTCTTTTTAATATTGTGTAAGGAAATTACGTTTCCTGGTACTTACTAACCCATATATATATAAAGCCCGGCTCAAAAATGTCGGGCTTTGTTATTCTTAGGAATGTAAAAACGCATTCGTTCTGTCGCTACCTTTACCTTTTATAAGCATCCTTTAATTTATTTTTTCTTGGAATATTATTGTATCATATACAAACCGTTTAATGTTCTTTCACAGTTTACATCAGGAGAAGGAAAGCAAACATTGAAAGATTTTTTTGATGTGCCGGTAGATGTTTATCCGGTGGGCAGACTCGACTACGATAGCGAAGGCTTATTGATTCTTACCAATGACAAAAAAATCAATCATGATTTATTAAATCCCCTATTGGAACACACCCGCGAATATTGGGTGCAGGTAGATGGAGAAATGACGGCAGAGGCATTGCATGATTTGCAAAATGGAGTCGATATTTCGGTAGATGGAAAGTTGCATCGCACCAAAAAATGCAAGGCAGTATTATTCAATATACCTCCCATTGTATCCGAAAGAAATCCACCCATTCGGGTCAGGAAAAATATCCCCACCAGCTGGGTAAAAATAACACTCACCGAAGGCAAAAACCGCCAGGTTAGGAAGATGACAGCTGCGGTAGGTTTTCCTACCTTACGCCTCATTCGTCACCGGATAGAAAAATGCACCATTGAAGGACTTGAACCGGGGGAAATGCGTATTTTAACGCGGGGAGAAATGTACCAATTTCTTTTCCAAAACAGAAATGAAGGACCGAAAGTATAAGAATGGCGTTTTTTCCTATAACTTGTATCTAAATTTTTTATAACAATAACCCTTCAATAATGCTAAAATCAATGACCGGCTTCGGCAGGGCTGAACAAACGGTAAATGACAAGACTTTTCTAGTAGAAATTAAATCGCTGAATGGCAAACAGTTTGAAATGCAATTGAGGCTTCCGCCCTTGCTTCGACCCTACGAGTTTGATATCAGAAGTATTTTGCAAGAACAATTGGTAAGGGGTACAATAGATTGTATGATTACTATCAAGCAAAATGGAACTTCGAAGCCGGTAAATATTAATACGGATTTAATTAAGGCCTATTATCAACAGATTGAATCTTTGGCCGGGGAATTAAATATCGACACCAACTCTGTTTTAAGTGCGTTGCTTCGATTACCAGAAATAGTAACTCCCACCAATGATGTACTAAATGACAATGATTTTGAGGAGTTTAAAAAAGTGCTTCAAACAGCCCTGAGTGAACTGAATAGGCATAGAGAAGAAGAAGGAGCTAGTTTAGAAAATGACCTGATCAAACGGATCAACAATATCAATGCCCAAGAAGAAGCAATCGTACAGCTGGAGCCAAACCGCATGAAAAGGATAAGGGAAGAAATTGTACAACTTTTGGAAAAGCATGTGGGCAAAGAAAATTATGATGGCAATAGACTAGAACAGGAGTTGATCTACTATATTGAAAAGGTGGATATTCATGAAGAACAGGTTCGGCTGAAACAGCATTGTGAGTATTTTAGGTCATTACTTACCAATAAGGATGAATCAAAAGGAAAAAAATTATCTTTTATCATACAGGAAATTGGCAGGGAAATTAACACCACGGGAAGTAAGGCATATGACGCTGATATTCAAAAATGCGTGGTAACCATGAAGGATGAGTTGGAGAAGGCAAAGGAACAAATACTAAATGTGTTGTAGCTCAGTAAGTTTTTAATCTACAGCGGAACTGTTTCAGAAGGGGATACTAGTCTCTACTCAACTGCTGCCTTGGTTATTATTTTGCTGCTTCAAAAAAATCAGGTCTTGAAAAACTGTTTTATTTTTGTAAAAATTAATTCGTGAAGATTCATTCAAATATAGTATCTATTTTCCTGTTGCTCGTGGTAATGATTTGGTTAAATGCTTGCGCCACCATTGACGTATTTGAAAATAACAAGTCCATTCCCGACCACAAGTGGCCCTATTCAATGCAGCCGGCTTTTGATTTTTCTATCAGCGATACAGCTTCCTATTATAACGTGTATATCATTTTGCGGCATACAGATGCATATAGGTATAATAATATCTGGATTAATATTGGGTCAAGATTGGAAGGAGATACACTGCAATACAGGCGCCTAGACATACCCTTGGGCACTGATGCAGGCGGGTGGGAAGGTTCGGGATTGGGAGATATTTGGGAGGTTAGAAAATCGATTACCAAAGGACCGATAAAATTTAGTAAAATCGGAAAACATACTTTTTCTATAGCACAGGCAATGCGGGAAAATCCGCTTCCGGAAATAATAAGTATCGGCATTAGGGTGGAAAAGGTTAAGTAGCAATATTGTTGGATAATCGGGCAGCGTTAAAAAACTGTTTTTTAAAAGAGAATTGGATAAAATTGCACAGTTGACCATTCGCTGTTCACTATAAATTTAACAAAATCATGCCCTTCTCTTTTTATAAGACCAATCGTTTGCGCATTATTTTTCTCGTATACTGGGTATTGTTAGCCTATATCATAGCAGCACTGGTATGGTGGTTTATCGCATTGAACCGACAAAATGTTCAAATGGCTTCGTTTGAAATCTCCCAGTTAAAAATTGGTGACCCCAACAATCCTAAGCAATTAACTGAAATACTTGCCATTACAAAAAGAAAAACTGCACAATATGTTGGCGAGGGGGCAATTTTCTTATTGCTTATTTTGTCCGGAGCAGTGTTTATTTATAGAGCAGTAAGGCGGCAATTTAAGTCGGGACAGGATCAACAAAATTTTATGATGGCTATTACGCATGAGTTAAAAACGCCCATCGCAATCACCAAACTCAATTTAGAAACCTTATTAAAAAGGAAGTTAGAAGAAAGTCAGCAACAGCGATTAATTCAAAATACTATTCAGGAAGCGAACCGATTAAATGCATTGTGTAATAACATGTTGCTTGCATCGCAAATGGAAGCAGGAGGTCATCGTATTACCAAGGAAGAAATTAACCTCTCTGAACTTACAATAGCTTGTATTAAAGATTTTATTATTCGTTATCCTCAACGTATTTTTCAAGAGGAAGTAGTCGGTGATATATATATAATGGGCGATCGTTTTCTGTTACAAATGGCCATCAATAATTTAATTGACAATGCCATTAAATATTCCCCCAAAAACTCGGTAATATCGATTTTGCTTTATCAACAACAAAAGGTAATTACACTGGTAATAAGAGATCAGGGAAAAGGAATTGAAGCGGCTGAAAAGAAAAAAGTATTTGATAAATTTTATAGGATTGGCAATAAAGCTACCAAAGAGGCTAAGGGAACTGGATTGGGACTGTACCTTACTAAAAAAATTGCGCTACAGCATGATGCAAGTATATTTGTAGGGGATAATACACCGACGGGAAGTGATTTTACAATCTTGTTTAAAGTATAACTGACTGTTGAAATGTATTCAAAGAAGATAGGTTGTCAAATTTCTGAGTCTCATTTAATAAACCAATTTTAGTTAGTCAGTCATCAGGTAATAAACTGCAGTATGGGTATAAATAAAGTATCGATTTTATTGGTGGAGGATGAGGAAAATTTGCACGAGGCATTGAAGCTGAACCTTGAGATGGAGGGGTATGAGGTAACCAGTGCTTTTGATGGAGTGGCGGCTTTACTAGCAGTTCAAAAAGAACATTTCGATCTGATGATACTAGATGTAATGCTTCCCGAATTGGATGGCATTAGCGTTTGTGAAAACATTCGACTTCAAAATAACGATATTCCCATATTGATATTGAGTGCTCGTAATAGTAGTGCTGACAGGGTATTGGGCTTAAAAAAAGGAGCCGATGACTATCTTACCAAACCATTTAATCTAGAGGAATTGCTACTAAGGGTTAATAAATTGGTCGACAAAAGCAAGCAAATTTCTACTAGAAAACCCTTGGAACAAGTCTATCGCTTTGGAAATAGCCAGATTGACTTTACCGCACAGGAATGTGTCACAAAAGATGGGGAGAAAATTACCCTTACCAAAAAAGAGATCATGCTGTTAAAACTGCTCATTGAAAATAAAAATGAGGTAGTCACCAGAGAAAAAATTTTGCAGGCGGTATGGGGTTACAATGTATATCCCACTACCCGTACCATTGATAATTTTATTTTGACTTTTCGAAAATATTTTGAGGAGGATAGTCGAAATCCTCAATACTTTCATTCCGTTAGGGGAATTGGTTATCGTTTTACTTCGAAGGTGCAGTAAGGGTTGTTGCAATTGCAATTACCCGCTGGTACATACCCTCCATTGAATCTACTGAGGCAAGCGGTGTGTATAATTGCCACTCAATATCATCTAGTAATTGTTGAATCTGCAAACGAGTATACAAGGCTATTCCTTGCTGATCTGCCTGCGTTTCGATTATCTTTTTTGTAATGGTTGCCAAAGGTATTTGAAGGGTAGTAGCTAAAAAATTACGAAACTCATTGTTTAATGCTTCGTAAAATTCTTTCGAGTCTCCACGAATCATTTTTTCTTCAGATAGGGAAAAAGGGTTAATGGTTGAATTATCCGATTTAGCTGTTAATTCAGAAGCTGCAAAGTCGGTAGGCGCTTCTGTGGGTATTATTTTTTTCTTGGTTTTCCTAAGCCAGATTATCAATATACTAAGCAATATAAGCGTTCCCAATATCCACCAGCGATTAGTTAACAGTCCGTCTAAAAAAGCTGATGGTGGGGGTTGCAGGGGGCTATTATTTTTTGTAAATGACCCCTTGCCTATACCCTGGGTAACGGAAACGGTTAGGGGTTCCGAACTCAGGGTAATATATTTTTCCGCCGCCACATTAAAGTAACTAAAGTCAATTGCTGGGATGATATAGCTGCCCCGTTTGGAGGCCGTAAATGTATATTCAAAAGTTTTTGTTCCGCTTACTGGCACCGTTAATTGGTCCAACTGGTCCTTTGTTTTGGGTTCGTACCCTTCTATTCCTGCGGGCCAGTTTATGTCGGGTGCAATAATCATAGACATATTGCCCGCACCTGCAATAGTAATGGTCAATTTGCCCGCATCGTCTGTAGTAAAATTATTTTTTTGTAAGGCTACTTCAATAGTAAATTTTCCAACAGCACCTTTAAATGAAATGGGTCTGTCTAGCTCAGGCAGCGGTTTTACAATAATTTTCGCAGGCTTACTTTGCAAGTTGAATTTTTCATCCACCATTCCTTCTGCTGGGATGGACGGTTGCGTAAAATCACCAAAAAAATCGTTTATATCATTCCTTTGTCTATTGAGGTACTCTTCTTTAATAAAATGAATGGTATTGTCTACTTCCGCAGTTTCTAATTCTACCGGACCAGCCTGTAATGGATATAACTGTGATTTTCGAAGAATATAAACATTGTACTCCCTTCCATTGAGTTGTTCAATCGAATAATT
>JBIKOV010000224.1:0-5392 GCA_044357815.1 Ferruginibacter sp.
ACTTTGTTTTTGCTATGAAGCCATTTAGTAAAATGACCCTTTGGCAAAATATGAACGATGGGTAATCGCAACGCGATATCTCTATGCCGTTTTGCTTCGTAATCACTGTTGCAGTTTTTTAAAGCATTGTCGAGTTCAATAATAAATTGCTGCAAATTATCCGGTTTCTTTTCAAACTCTATGAGCCATTCATGTGCACCATTGGCATGTTCACTAAAAAAAACCGGCGCAGCCGTATAATCATTTACAATGCTCCCAGTTTTTTCTGCAGCCATGGAAATGGCATTGTCGCTATTGTCTACAATCACCTCCTCGCCAAATGCATTCATATAATGCTTTAGCCTTCCCGTCACTTTTATTTTGTACGGATGAAGTGAGGTAAACTGGATGGTATCGCCTACCAAATAACGCCACAAGCCACCTGTAGTGCTGATGACCAACGCATAGTTTTTACCAATAGACACTTTGTCTAAACCTACGGTTTGCGGATTCTTTTGCCCATATTGATCCACGGGCATAAACTCATAAAATATTCCATGCTCGGTAAAAAGTAACATGCCATCATCATCCGGACATTGCTGCCCAGCAAAAAACCCTTCGCTGGCATTGTATATTTCAAGATAATTTATTTTAGCACCAAAGATCTTATCAAACTGCTCACGGTAAGGCACAAACGAAACTCCACCCGTAATGTATAATTCCAGATTGGGCCAAACCTCTTTAATGGTGGTTTTGCCTTTGATGGCCAAAATCCTTTTCAACAAAAGAAGCGTCCAGGTAGGAACTCCTGCCAACGAAGTAACATTTTCTTCTGCAGTGATAGCAGCCAATTGTTCAATTTTATCTTCCCACTCATCGAGCAGCGCAATGCTTAGTTCTGGTGTACGCAACCACTGACCCCAAAAAGGAGTGTTTTGCATTAACACTGCACTTAAATCACCATATTGAATTTCCTCATTCATTTTATTCAACTGGTGGCTCCCCCCCACAACAAGACTTTTGCCAGTCAACAGGTCGCTGCCCGGAAAATTGTTATAATAAGTAGCTAACACATCTTTGGATGCTTTGAAATGATTGTCATGCAAGCTTTCTTCGCTAATGGGAATAAATTTACTTTTATCAGAAGTAGTGCCACTGCTTTTGGCAAACCAATTAATAGGCGTATTCCACAAGATATTTTCCTCCCCATTCATCATCCGCTCTACATAAGGCTTCATATCTTCATAGGAATGAATGGGCACCATTTTTTTGAATTCCTTCAGGGTAAATAAGGTGGAGAATTTATGTTTTTTCCCAAAACTGGTATGCTGTGCAGCCGTCACCAATTCCTGTAATACTTCCCGCTGTACAGCCACAGGGTGTCTGCTCCAATTTTCTACACGCCAAAAGCGCATACGTGCCAATCGTGATATGGTAGGAGAAAGAAATTTCATTGATTATTAGCAAAATACACAATAGAAATGAAAGAGCGGCTGCTATTATGTTTTTATTGTGGAAGATATATTAAATATTGTTCCATAAATTTTACACAAGGCCATAAAAATCTGTTCTGAGAAAGCTACAAAGGGCCACTTTCAGATATATTTTTGACCTCGCTAGACTTTGCCGCCTCCAAATGTAGATAGTCCTTGCGCTTCAACTCAAAATTACGACCGAGGTACAAGCGGCGAACCTGCTCATCTTCGGCTAACTCTTCTGCAGTACCGTGTTTAAATATTTTTCCGTCAATGAGCAGATAGGCTCTGTCGCAGATGGAGAGCGTTTCATTTACATTGTGATCCGTTATCAAAATGCCGATATTTTTATATTTCAGCCGGGCAATGATTTCCTGTATATCTTCTACAGCAATAGGATCTACGCCCGCAAAAGGCTCATCCAATAAAACAAATTTTGGATCCACGGCCAGCGCCCTCGCAATTTCTGTTCGCCTCCTTTCGCCTCCACTTAAGGTATCGCCATTGTTTTTTCTAACCTGTGTGAGCCGCAATTCTTCCAACAATACTTCCAGCTTTTCTTTTTGCTCCGGCTTGCTGAGCTTGGTCATTTCCAATACCGCCGTAATATTATCTTCTACACTCAATTTTCTAAAAACACTGGCTTCTTGCGGAAGATAACCAATACCCATTTGAGCCCGCTGATACATGGGCATTCGTGTAATATTCAAATCTCCTAAAAATACTTCGCCCTCATCCGGCTTAACCAAACCCACCACCTGATAAAAAGAAGTGGTTTTTCCTGCACCGTTTGGCCCTAATAGTCCAACAATTTCACCCTGCTTCACATTAAATGAAACTTTATTGACCACGGTACGGTTTCCGTAAACTTTTACCAGGTCTTTTGTTTGTATCGTTAGGCTCATGATTTGTAAAAATAAGTTATCTGGGATAATAATAAACATCCAGCGCCATTTAAACAGAAATGGGCAATGTGGTGAAGGGGCAATGTGGTGAATGGTGAATGGTGAATGGTGAATGGCTTTTTACAATTAAGAAATGCTAAATAACCCTTGCCGTAAGTAATAAATGGATGGATTCACCATTGCCTATTGCCCATTCACCATTTAAGCCCATGTTGGTCTTTTGACCAACATGCGAAGCGTTGAAATAGTATACTATTGGCAACGGGTAAGCTTACTGTAAGCTTCGGTTGTTGGTCAAAAGACCAACAACGGCATTAAGATGACCGAACTTTCACTATTGACCATTCACAATTCACCATTCACCATTCACAATTCACAATTCACAATTCACCATTCACCATTCACCATTGACAATTCACCATAACCCCCCGTTTTAACACAAACAAGGTTTTTTTGCATTTAGCGTTTATCTTTGTTTCCATTAACATACTTATGAAAATTACAGATCATATTGCCCAGGCAACAAAAACATTGGTTTCATTCGAAATCTTACCCCCGTTAAAAGGTAGGACTATTCAATCAATTTACGACCATTTAGACCCACTGATGGAGTTTAAACCTTCGTTTATCAATGTCACCTACCACCGAAGCGAAACCATGTTTAAGAAAAAGGCAGACGGTACTTTTGAAAAGGTAGAAGTAAAGAAACGTCCCGGTACCGTAGCCATTTGTGCTGCAATAAAAAATCACTACAATATTGATACTGTTCCACATTTAATTTGTGGGGGCTTCAACAAAAGTGTTACGGAAGATGCCCTTATTGACCTCAATTTTTTAGGAATCGACAATGTGCTGGTGTTAAGAGGGGATGCAGCAAAAAATGAAACTAATTTTGAACCGGAGCCCGATGGCCATGCCTATGCAGTAGATCTTTTAAAGCAGGTGGTAGATCTCAATAATGGAATTTACCAAGAGGAAGATATCAAAAATGGCGGCAAGCCCGATTTCTGCATTGGCACAGCAGGTTATCCCGAAAAACATTTTGAAGCCCCCAACCTTCAAACTGACTTGTTGCACCTCAAAGACAAGGTAGATGCAGGTGCCGACTATATCATGACACAAATGTTTTTTGATAACAATAAATTTTATCAGTTTGTAAAAGATTGTAGGGCCATTGGTATTGAAGTGCCAATTATTCCCGGACTAAAGCCTATTACCAACAAAAAACAATTGACCATTTTACCCAAAATATTCCATGTAGATATCCCTACCGATCTTTCGGATGCTATATTAAAAGCCAAAACAGACCAGGATGTAGAAGAGATTGGTACCCAATGGCTGATTCAACAATCCAAAGAACTAAAGGAATTTGGTGTGCCGGTATTACACTACTATACGCTGGGAAAACCCAAAGTAATCTACAACGCTGTAAAAGAAATTGTATAGTTGAATTAACTAAACACCATTAAATAAAAAAGCCAACGACATTCAGTGTCATTGGCTTTTTTATTGTCTGCAACAATTCGATTAACTGTATGCTGTCCGCTATTTAGGTTTGGTTTTTGTATCCCACTTCACCTGTAGCAATTCGTGTAATTGTTCGAGTGTTAATTTTTTTCCTATAATGCGTTTTTCTTTATCCAGCAGGTAAATGGTAGGGGTAAGCGTAATGTCATATAACTGCCTGAATCCTGGTTTTTTTGAATCCGCAATGGCCTTTTCCATTTCCTTTGTCTGGTACACATTTGTCCAGTCTGCCATATTATGTTCCCGGATATATTTCGTCCACTCTTTCTTGATATCTTCTTTAGAATCGCCTGATAATACCGCATACATTTTTACCCCATGCTTTTTCCAGCTGGCCCTGTAAATAGAATCAAGCCTAGGTAGCTCTGTCTTACAGTGGCCACAGGTTGGGTCCCAAAATACCACAATAGTATAATCAGCTGCCAACTTGTATAAAGGAGCAGCCCTTCCCGCAGTGTCGATCATCTCCAAGTCGGCCGCCTTTAACCCTATTAAATTTGACATCAACATATAGGCCCTGCGACTAATTGCTTCCTGCTGTTTTTCGTTGAGCCAACTGGTTAATCCTTTGCTATGATATTTTTCAAAGAGGTGAACCAATATGGCATCCTGGCCCATGTACTTAGGATTCATATATTCATCTGTTAACCAGTTCAACATGAACTTATACACCTCCTGGTTATTTCTTGCAAACAATAATTGATAGTCTATCTCTTTAATAATACTGTCTGACTGGGGTGAAAGCACTTCCCGATAATATTTTTCAAACTTGGGAAGAAAAAAAGGGGTTCTTAAAATTCGGTCATCCATCAACGTGATACCATCCCAATAATGCGCTTTGTAATAATAATAATTTTCCAAAGAGTCATTTCGGGTGACCATTTTTTTATTGAGGCCCTGTGGCTCTTTCATCGCGTTTAATAATACAGCCATCATAGAGTTGGCATTGTTCTTAACAATACCTTCGCGGTAATCATTTAAAGCTGTGTTCAATTTTAAATAATTTGCCTCATGTAATGCGGAATCCTTTTTGGTAGTTGACTTCAGGTATGCCTGTCTTTCCACTTCCATTAATTTGCCCTTTCCTTCAACATATTGTTGGTATTGCTGAAATAATATATTTTCCTTAGAGCCAGTTACAACTGTTTTATTGATCAAATCCGTTGTATCCAGCTTTATTGAAATTTGTTGTTCCTTATCTACAAAAAAGTCAACCGAAATTCTTTTCCCTGGCAAAACAATCGCATAAATACCCGGAGGTAGTTTTCTTTTAGCCGTAAATATTGCTGTACCGTTGCTGCTCACTGCTGCGGAATCTTCAATATTTAGATTTTTGCCCATGTGATACGTGAGGAAGGCAATTCCGCTTTTGTACTGAGGTGCCTGCAGCGTAACTTTAAAATTTTGAGCTCCGGCTGTAATGCCAATTAAAAGGGTTATCCAAAAACTAAGAAAATGCTTCATCTGATTATTTTATTATTGAATGTTCCTAGGCTTGATTGATTC
>JBIKOV010000076.1:0-14879 GCA_044357815.1 Ferruginibacter sp.
CAATTCAATTTTTAATCCAATAGTACTGAATGCTTCACTTATTATACTTTCTTTATTAGTTTTCGATTTTTTTTATTATTGGTTTCATAGAATGCAGCATACTTTTTCTTTTTTTTGGGAATTTCATAAAACGCATCATTCCATAAAAAACCTTAATTCGATTGTATCTTATCACCATGTTTTTGAAGAGGTTTTCCGAATACCTTTTATTACGCTGCCCTTGGCTATTCTGATTCATATTGATACGCCTACGCTTGCAATTCTATCCTCTTTTTTTTCTGTTTATGGCCAGTTTATTCATATGAATTCAAAAGTAAGTTTAGGGTCTTTCAGGTTGATTTTTGCAGATAATTATTACCATAGGATTCACCATTCAATTGAGGAGCCTCATTACAATAAAAATTACGCAGCTTTTTTTCCAGTGTGGGACATCTTGTTCAAGACAGTTCATTTTCCAAAACTCAATGAATTTCCAAAAGTTGGGTTAATAGATATGGACCAGCCTACAACTTTAAAAGAATATTTTTTTTCTCCGAATCCAATGAAAAAAACATTTTGGTCAAAAGCTTCTGATGTTAAAAGAAAATAATTCTTTTATTTAATCATAAAAATAAATTGAATCTTATTCTTGAAATTTACAATTCTAAAATATTTAAAAATTGAATTAATGCAAAAAATCAGTGTAGGGATAATGCTTATTCTCTCAATTTCATTGCTCTCATTTACCAATAAAAAAAACAATCATTTTATACCCGAACCTGCTGACCCTGTTAAACAGGATATATCGGTGTGGAAAAATATCAAACCAGGCGTTCACGCTGGTTTTGGATCTGTTGACGTTGCCTACTCAAAAAGTATTCCACCGCTAGGTAAAGTTCAAGAAAACAGAACGCTTCAGGCCTGGAGGGGTGAACGGGTAAATTGTCTTTTGCTAGTATGGTCATCGGATAATAAAAATGAAATAAGTATTAAAGCAAGTCAGTTTCGAAAAGATAATTATCTGCTAGGGAAAGAAATAACTTCCATTTCCATTGTGAAATATGTGTTGAGTGATGCATTTGCTGGAGGATGTGGTGAAAGGAATAAGGACAAATTCCCGGTTCATTTAAGTCCAGACCTACTCGAAAAGGCCAATAGTTTTCGTATGACCAATCCTGAAACCCGTCCCGTATGGATTTCAATTGACATACCATCAGAAACACCTGCCGGAATATATAAGGCAACTATTTCCGTAGAATCTTCATCCGGTACAGACAATCATTCAATTACAATTGAAGTGCTGAATAAAACACTTCCTGCACCTTCAGCATGGTCCTTCCATCTTGATCTTTGGCAAAACCCATTTGCCGTTGCAAGGTTTAACAAAGTAAAATTGTGGTCTCCGGAGCATATTACCTTGTTAAGGCCGCTGTTGACTATGCTTGCCCAGGCAGGCCAGAAATGTATCACCACAACGCTGATTAATGACCCTTGGGCTGGTCAAACATTCGATCCATATGGCGCTATGATCAAGTGGATTAAAAAAGCAGATGGAACATGGGAATATGATTATGCTGTTTTTGATCTTTATGTTAACCTTGCCATGGAGTCTGGTATAACTGAACAAATCAATTGTTATTCAATGGTGCCTGTAGGGAATAAGTTTAGTTGGTATGATGAAAAATCTTCCAAAACCATTACGATGGAGTCTATACCCGGTACAAAAGCATATGAGGATATTTGGAGTAGCTTCCTGAATGATTTTAAAGTTCATCTACGGGCTAAGGGCTGGTTGGCAAAAACTGCCATTGCCCTTGATGAACGAGAAGAAGAAGAAATGGAAAAGATGTTTAAATTTTTGAAGCAAGCAGCTCCTGAATTAAAAATTTCGATGGCTGGTTTCTATTATGGTAAAATAAATTCAGCCATTTATGATTTTAGCTCCAATTGGAGACATGTCGATTCAATTTCGGGTAGTATTATTGAGGCTAGAAGACGGTTAGGTTTGAAGACAACGTATTATGTTGCCTGCGGAATACCAAAACCCAATAATTTCACTTTTTCCCCTTCTGCTGAATCATGTTATGAGGGATGGTTTGCATCTGCAATGGGATTTGATGGATTTTTGAGGTGGGCGTATAATAGTTGGCCGGAAAACCCTGTGTTAGATTCCAGGTTCATTCGTTGGCCAAGCGGCGATACCTATTTTGTTTATCCAAATGCCCAAAGTTCTATACGATTTGAAAGACTTAGGGAGGGTATTCAAGATTATGAAAAAATAAGCATATTGCGTAAAGAATTGGCAGAAAATCCATCAAAGCAAGCTTTGGTATTAAAGGATAGACTAAGTAGTTTTATGAATTTGATTAACACCAAAACCCTTATCAAAAATTCAGCTGGTGATGTAATCAATGAAGGGAAAAAATTGTTAGTAGAAATTGTCAAAGCTGTTTACCCCGAAAAACCTAAAGCTACTTCTCAAGTATTAAAAGATCCAAGTCTTACATTAATGGGCAACCGTTTTTTTACATTCAGCACCGTTGTCCGGGTGAACCAGATTGAAACTTCACGCGATAAAAATTCTGGTGTTGATGAATCGGGTATTCACTCTCCGGAGGGAGCACGTAAGTTTCGTGAAACCATAGAAAAAAATTGGCCGGGTGCTCGCATTACTTGGACATTCAGCTGGCTAGCACTGAAGGATCAGCGGCCCAACTACTTGGATATAAAAAAGTTGGTTGTTTCCTATCATGAAAAATATGGTGATGAGATTACTTTTCTCCCAGGTGGATATTTTGCTAACATGTATAACTCACGAGAGCAGGTTAACCGCGATTTGCACGAGGGCTTGAAGATGGTATCGGAATTGGTTGGTGGGGGATATCGCCCTCAAAGTGTTGTTGCAGGTTTTCTCTCCGCAGAAAACCTACGGTTCCTGGCCGAAGAAGAAGGAATTCACGTTTGCCAGGGCAATATTTGGAGTCAGTATGCGGTCGATAATGGAGATGGCGAAGGTTCGATTTCCTATCCATATTACCCATCGAGCGAACATTTCTGTAAACCAGCACAGGGAAAAAAGGATTTGATTGATTGCGTAAACCTCGATGGATGGACTGTTGATTTCCTTAACGCAAGATATCCTGTACCCCGATTTATCAACGGAATACGTTGTGGTAGCAGGCAAGGTGTCGGCCCAATTGAGACGATACTGCGTCAGGGTACTGAGCTGGGAACCAAAGAAATTCTCGCAACTACTTCCGCGCATTTTGATACCGGATTTGCACTTAACAAATTTGCTTGGGTTACCTGTATTTGGGAACTTAGCTTAGTCGATTTGGAAGAAAAAGATCACCATCGCCACAACGGACTCGATGGCCTTGAAATATGGCTGAAAGAAATGCGCAGACGCTGGCCAGAGGCAAAATGCATCACCCATGGGGAGTTTGGAATGCTTTGGCGCAATCAGTTCAAAAACAATGATAGCATAAACTATCGATTTGTTCAGCGAGGATCCGGAGTTTGTGGATCTGAACCTGAGAATGAAATTAGATGGTTTATGAACAAAGATTTCCGACTCGCTTTTTTAAGAGATTGGAAAGCCAACACACCCGAAAAACTAATCGATTTCACGCGTTATGACCTCAAGGCTCAGGAACCAGAAGACCCTAAGCCAGGTCAGAATACACGAAATTGGAGTCTATTTAACCGGATTAACCAAAAGGGATTACGTCCTCAGGATAAGCCTATTGATATCAGACAACTCAATACTGAAGATCTAGCAATCATAAAGCGTAGATACCCTGAATTGGTTCCGGTTGATTCAAAAACGGCTGCATTAGTGGATGTAGGCGATCCTAAATCTCAGACATTGCCTATAAGAGCTGCTACTGTACATGCCTTCATCGATGACGAATCCCCTGGCTGGTTCAACCTTACCGCAGCCGACTTCACACAGGTGAACAGTGATGACAATACTTGGTCTTGGACTGATGGCGTACTGCATTGTTCTGGCCAGCCAATCAGTGTGCAACGAACCAAGAAGGAGTTCGGCAACTTCGAAATGGTTGTAGAGTGGATGCACGAGAAGCCCGCTGGCAACTCTGGTGTATTTGTATGGACCACACCACAATCTGTTGAGAAACTCACCGCCGCTGGTAAACCTGGACTACCCGATGGCATAGAGGTTCAGATACTGGATCATGGCTACACCGACTTGATGAAAGCCAAGGGTGTCAAGACTGATTGGTTTGGTACAAATGGGGATGTATTTCCAGTAAGGGTGAAGATGACGCCATTTCCACCCTTGTCACCAGATGGCAGCAGAAGCTTTCCCCGTAAGAACCTCGCCAAAGGACATGGTGAATGGAATCAATACTACATCCGTGCCATTAATGGTGAATTGCGCCTTTGGGTAAATGGCGAAGAAGTTTCTGGGGGAACTTCCATCGAGCCCCGAAAAGGGTATTTGTGTTTGGAAAGCGAAGGTTCACCAATACAGTTTAGGAAGTTGCGAGTGAGGGAATTGCCTTGATTTAATGGGCAGGCATGGCAAATTATGGCTCATCATAAATTTAAATAATGCAAATAAAATGAAAAAAACAACATTGTATTCCTTGACAGTAGCATTGCTATTGCTATTTGTGCAATCAGGTTATTCAGCAATAAAACTTCCGGCCATCGTATCTTCCAATATGGTTTTGCAGCGCAATACAACTGTTGTGCTATGGGGCTGGGCCGATGCTGGTGAGAAAATTTCCATTAAGGCCACCTGGTTGAAGTCGGTAATAAATTTGGCAGCTAACAAGGAAGGCAGCTGGCGCATTGAGGTGAAAACGACCAATAGTAAAGCGCCTCAAATCATTCAACTAAAAAGTAAAACTTCGGATATAATCTTGAAAAATATCCTGTTTGGTGAGGTGTGGTTATGTTCGGGCCAATCTAATATGACGCTTCCTTTAAAGGGCAATATTGGGGAACCCGTATTTGGGTCCAATCTGGCTATAGCAAAGTCCCAAAATCCGAATCTAAGGCTATTTACAGTCGATAAAGTTGGAGCAAAGACTCCATTAAAAGATGTGGAAAAGTACATTGCCTGGCAACAGGCGTCTCCGGAGAATGCAGCAGATTTTAGTGCCATTGGCTATTTTTTTGGGAAGCAATTACAGGAAATTTTAGACGTGCCGGTGGGAATCATTCATAGCTCCTGGGGGGGCAGCTTAATAGAGGCATGGATGAGCAGAGAAGTATTGAGTGGCTATCAAAAAATAAATATCGAAGATGCAAATTTAGAAAAAGGCAATAGGGTGCAGACGGCCCTTTTTAATGCGATGATTCATCCATTAATTCCTTACACAATAAAAGGGGTGTTATGGTACCAGGGGGAGGGTAATAGCAGTCAGCCAAAAAACTATAAAAAGCTTTTCCCTTCTATGGTAAAGGATTGGAGAACACTTTGGGGAATAGGGGATTTTCCGTTTTATTATGTGCAAATTGCTCCCTTTCAGTATAGCAATAACAATGCTTTCAAAATCAATAACAATACTGCCTTTATGCGGGAAGCACAATTACAATGTTTGGATTTGATTCCAAATTCAGGTATCGCCATTACGATGGATATTGGAGATGAAAATAGTATTCATCCGCCAAAGAAAAAAGAAGTGGCTGATAGGTTATTGTTTAATGCACTTAACCTATCGTATGGTTATAAAACGGTAGGCTATGCTGCTCCCATTGTTGATTCGCAAAGCGTAAAAGATGGCGGAATAAATTTAAAATTTAAAAATACTTTGACTGGACTGTATTCAAAAGATGAGTTAAAAGGATTTGAAATTGCAGGAGATGACAAGGTGTTTTATCCTGCTACTGCTAAAATTTTGAATTCGAATGATGTGTTTGTTATGAGTGAGAAAGTGCCTAAACCTGTGGCGGTAAGATATGCCTGGCGTAACTGGGTAATTGGAACCCTTTATGACACCAATCTTTTACCAGCCTCTTCTTTTAGAACGGATGAATGGGACGATGCTACTCATTTTGTAAAATAAAATCAAGATAAAAAGTATGAGGCAAAAGCATTTTTTGGATTTGATTCCAAATTCAGGTATCGCCATTACGATGGATATTGGAGATGAAAGTAGCATTCATCCGACAAAGGAAAAAGAAGTGGCTGATAGGTTATTTTTTACTGCACTTTACCTATCCTATGGTTATAAAACTATAGACTATGCTGCCCCCATTTTTGATTCACAAAGTGTAACCTCAACTCAACAATTTTATTCAGCAGAAAGTTGGGTGGAAACAAATCTAATTTCATCCCTGCAGCAAGACCTGTTTGATGGCAACCATAAAGACAAAGGCTTATGAAAATATTTTTTTTTAATCTTTTATTGTTATTATTTATAGGGAATTCCGAGAATATTTTTGCACAAATTGCACAAAAAGAAGTAAATGTCAACATAAATATTAATAAAGAAATTGGAACTATCCGTGCATTAAATGGCGGTCAACTCAGTCCGATCTGCAATTTCAAACTTCTCGATCTAAGCGAAGAATTTAAAGCTTTACATATTCCTATAGTACGGTTGCACGATGCTCCTTGGTTTAACGACAATGTGGTAGATGTTCACATGATTTTCAGGGATTTTAAACAGGATCCTTCTAAAGAAGAAAATTACGATTTTCGGCAAACAGATGCTTATCTCTCTGCTATTCTTGCTACTGGGTCAAAAGTTGTTTTCCGGCTTGGTGAGAGTATAGAACATACAAAAGAAAAATATTTTGTAAATCCCCCTACCGATTATCCGAAATGGGCCGCCATCTGTTGCGGAATCATCCGTCATTACAACAAAGGATGGAACAATGGTTTTCATCACAATATCCAGTTTTGGGAAATATATAATGAACCCGATAACACTCAAATGTGGACCGGCACTCCGGAACAATTTTATAAACTGTACGAAGTAGCAGCCAAAGCCATAAAAAAAGAATTTCCGGAAATTAGTGTGGGCGGACCGGGCATGGCTAGTCCAATGACAATCGCTAATGGGAAAGCTTCAGCTACTGAATATACAAAAGGATTTCTGGAACATTGCCGAAAACAGTTGGTGCCACTCGATTTTTTCTCGTGGCACTGTTATATTGGCAATCCCTGGAATCTGGCAGTTCAGCCCAGTTTCATCCGCGAAATACTCAATCAATATGGATTCAATAAAACGCAGAGCCATTTAAATGAATGGAACTACATTCCAGAAGTGGAATTGGAATGGAGACGGCTTTTTGGTAGAGGAATCTGGCAGGGTGCAATAAGAAAAAAAGCTTACGAAGAATTATCGGGTTGCAAAGGTGCCTCATTTATTGCAAATGTATTGATGCTTTTACAAGACGAACCTGTTGATGTGGCTAATTTTTATACAACTACTGCCGGACTTTTTGGAATCTTTTCCGAATATGGAGAACCTCACAAAACATATCACGCTTTTAGAGCTTTCGCAGAATTACTAAAAACACCTGTAAGATTGGAAACAGAATATAATAAGACTGATGGCATCGTAGTGTGTGCAGGAAAAAACAAAACTAAAACGAATATTCTCATTAGCAATTTTAGTGAAATACTGCAGTTAAAAATTATCAATTTGAACATAAGTGGAAATATACCTGGTGCACAGACAAAGGTTGAAATATATCTTCTTGACGAATCAAAAGACTTAGCGAAAATAAAAGAATTTGAAATTAAAAGTAATGATAAAACAATTCAGCTTTCACAATTGATTCCTTCGGCAGCTGTATTATTAATTAGTCTTGAGAATTAGTTTTTGTATGACGATTGTATGTTTCAGTATAGCAACCATAGGATAGTTTACAGGAATTGATAAACAATTTCACAGGGGTAACTCGTTAAAAAAGGCGATCTGTTTTTATGACCAGCATTAAAACGTCAATATGGGACGATGCTACTCATTTTGTAAAATAAAATCAACATAAAAAGTATGAAGCAAATATATTTTATCGTTTTGAGCATGCTACTGTTCGGCTGCTCAATCAAAACCGTCCAAAATGTGGAAACAGGGAACAAAATAGATGGCTTTCAGAAGCTGTCGGATGAATTTATCATGCCCCCTAATTCATCAAGACCCGGTGCATTCTGGTGCTGGTTAAACGGAGATGTTACCAACTCTTCCATTACCTATGACTTGCAGGAAATGAAGAATAAAGGGATGGGAAGAGCTGAAATTTGGGACGTGGCAGCCATTAATAATCCCAATGGAGCCTACGGCAAGGGCCCCCAGTTTTTAGGGGATAAATCGGTAGAATCTATCAAACACGCCCTCTCCGAAGGAAAACGCTTAGGGATTAAAATGGGTATGGTAGCATCGAGTGGATGGAATGCGGGTGGCTCATGGGTAACTCCAGCATGGGCAGCAAAAGAACTCTATTTTTCGGAATTTAAAATAACTGGTTCTCAATCTTTTTCTGGGGCCTTGCCTTTTCCTGCTGTTGCTAAGCAATGTCCCAAAGACAAAGATGGAATTCCTGTTTTCTTCAAAGAAATTGCCGTTTTGGCAATTCGCGACAGGCCTGATAAGACAATAAAAGCACTTACCGATATTGTTATTCTCAATAATAAATTTGACGGTAAAGTGTTGAAATGGGAAGTCCCGCAAGGAAACTGGATCTTACTCAGGGTTATCTGCTCAAACACCGGTCAACACCTGGTTGTACCCAGTCCAAACTCAGATGGCCTTTTTATAGATTTCTTCGATCCTAAAGCAACAATCAAACATTTGAGTTATATTCTTGGTCGCCTAGGTATTACCAAAGAGAATGCTAGGCAATCCGGTTTGGATTACTTAGAATTTGACAGCATGGAATTAAGTGATGGCACTCCTTGGACGGATTCTATGGACAGTGTTTTTTATGCTCATAACAACTATAATATTCTTCCCTATCTGCCTGCATTTGCCGGATGGAAACTGCCCGATGGCAACGAACATTTTCTTTACCAATTCAAAAAAACGGTAAGTGATTTGCTTATTTTTAGCCATTATACTACCGGCAGGGACTTTCTTGCTGGTTATGGGATGGAATTGGTGGCCGAAGCCGGAGGACCTGGTCCACCAATTTGGAATTCCTGTCCTGTAGAATCACTGAAAGCTTTGGGGAATGCAAGCATTCCTAGGGGTGAATTCTGGGTTCGCAATCGGTACAACATATTTCTAGTAAAGGAAATAGCGAGTGCTTCACATATTTATGGACAGGGTATTGTGGATGCTGAGTCTTTCACCACTTGGAGAAGATGGAAAGACGCTCCTCATGATTTGAAAAAAGAGGTAGATCGTGCTTTTTGTGAAGGTTTAAATTCTGTTACCATTCACGCTTTCGCCAATACACGTCCAGAGCATGGGTTACCCGGAAGGAGCTATCACGCAGGTATCGATATCAATCCCACAGCAACTTGGTGGGGGCAATCAAAACCATTCATGGATTATTTGTCGCGATGTTCCTTTATGCTGATGCAAGGGAAATTTGCAGCTGATGTTGCTTGGTATTATGGTGACAAGTCGCCTAATTTTTTTCCCGAAATTCAGGGGTCTCCCGATAGTCCAAGGCCAGAAGGCTTGAGTGCTGGATATGATTTTGACATTATCAATTCGGATGTATTGCTGAACCGCATGGAAGTATCAAAAGGAAAATTGATGCTTCCCGATGGTTTGAATTATAAGCTGTTAGTGATACCAAACAGAAAGGATATCCCCATCGATATCGTGAAAAAGGTCGAAAAATTGATAGCCAATGGAGCCAATGTTTTAATCCAGCATCCAGCGATTGCAAAGTTAATTACCGGCACTGCATTCAAAAATATCAGCATAGATGAAGCATTAGCTCAATTATCTGTTGCAAAAGACTTTACAGCAGATCCTGCTAAACTGGATTTTATCCACCGGACATCTGGTAAAACGGAAATATATTTTGTAAGAAACAAAACCGGACAGGCAATAGCTGAAACTTGTGAATTTAGGATAGCCAATGGAAAGCCTGAGTTTTGGGATCCAGTTTCCGTCAAACAATATATTTTATCAGCTACAAAAGGGAATGGTAAAACTATTACAAAACTTCAGTTGCCACCTTATGGATCATGCTTTGTGATCTTCAATGCTGCGGAAAGTCGTCAGTTGGCTAATTTCAATAGTTCTAGGGATAGTAAAATTGCTGAAGTAAAAGGTCCTTGGAAGTTGTTTTTCCCCGAAAAATGGGGTGCTCCTGCTTCTGTTGAGCTCAATGACTTAATTTCCTGGACCAATCATTCCAATGAAGGAATCAAATATTTTTCGGGTACTGCATCCTATAAAAACAGTTTTTACATTCCGAAGCTATCGCCGGATAGAAAAAAACGTATCAGCCTCGATTTAGGAGAAGTATTGGATGTGGCAGAAGTGTTTGTCAATGGAAAATCTGCCGGCATATTATGGACCAAGCCGTTTAGAATAGATATTCAAGACTTTGTAAAACAGGGAAAAAACGATCTTGAAATCAGCATTACTAATATGTGGATTAATCGATTGACAGGAGATATGCATTTGCCGGCTGATAAGAGATATTGTAAAACGAATCAGCCTTTTATTACCAAAGATCGTTCACAAATAGTTGATGACTATAAGAATTCGTTCCTTATGATTCAACCTTCAGGTCTGATTGGACCTGTTTACTTAACAGAATAAGGAGAAAGGGAACACCCGAAAAACTGGGTTTACTGAATTTGACATCAATTAATGCCTTACTTATTTTGTTATAATATATTGGTATTAAATATACAATAAGAATGTGTATCAAATATAATGAGTAGATAATTAATCAATTACTGATCCTGTTTTCATTTATTGTTTATATCAGCAGTTCGGGGTTAAATACCGAACGCTTTAAAGGGAAACTGGAAGACGGCAGCAAAGTGACCCTATCTGGCAAATACATAATTGCAGATCTTTTAGGGTATATCGTTCCTTAAGGTTGGATAAAATTGAGGAAGTTGATAAAATCGCTCACCCTTACTAGTTAGTCGACCCTCAAAAAGTTTGTTTAGGCGATTTGTCAAAGTAGGTGTTTTGTGGCCTTGAATAAAAAGTGCTAGAAATTTTCAATATTAGCCGTTAAAAAATCAATCCGCCGCGGCGGATTGATTTTTTTTGTTACTTTTTTGCATCAAGGCAAAAAAGTAAAGGATCGCTATTCCGTGCAGGTTTCCAAGCCTATATAGTTCGCTTTTTTTTGCCAAAAAAAAACTAGTTGAAATGCAAGGTTATTAATCATTCGGTTGATTATCCAGTCGTTCTTTATTGATTCATATTGATCAAAAGCTTTATCGAATGACACTTTTCAATTTTTTGAGGGTCGACTAGTTAGTTGCTGCTGAATGAATTAAAATTTCAAACTTTTTGGGTTAGAACTACTGAGCATTTATATGATGTAAGGTTGTTTTTTCTTTAAGGAATTTTCGGTTATAATTATATTAAAATGGGATTGAATTTTTGTTAACTGATTTATTCTATTCTTTTAATTGGGTGAAAAAGAACGAAAAATTTATCTTAATTAAGGATCTTTTACAATATGGTAATATTTAATAAGTATTGATTAATAAATGGTAAGATTAGTTTTAAATATAATTTTAAATTTATAAAATAGGTTTCTATGATGAAATGGGAGGGAGTTATTCCCGTGCTTACTAAAAAGTTGACATCTACTCAATAATTAGATTTACCCTTGTTTAAAAAATGAAAAGAAAATGAATAAGTTAAAATTCTTGTTGCCTTTATTTTGCGTGTTACAGGGATTCCATGATTGCATTGCACAGGAATTGCCAAATATCATCATCATCTATGCTGACGATGTTGGATACGGTGATCTTTCCTGTTACAATAAAAATTCAGCCTATAAGACTCCACGACTAGATAAAATGGCCAAAGAAGGGGTAATGTTTACAGATGCACACAGTCCATCAACCATCTGTTCGCCTTCCCGTTATGGGCTGTTTTCCGGTCAACAGATATATCGTTCTACGGGCAAGGGCGGGGGTGCCTTTGAAGGGCCAGGCGGACCGAGTTATTTGAAGCCGGGCACACTCACGATTGCGGAAATGCTTCGAACAAAGGGATATCGGACAGGCGTTTTCGGAAAATGGCATGTGGGACTTACCTGGGTTGATAAAAACAACCAGGTGCTGAAAGGTGGCTTCGAGAACTCACTGCTGATTGATTACGAAAAAAGCACACCGTTGATTGATGGCCCCAATGCAAGAGGCTTTGATGAATCTTTCATCACACCCAACTGTCCAAATACCGATCCATTATATATCTACATCGAGAATGGTATGGTTCCCATACCGGCAAGCAAAAGACATAAAAGTGCCAATCTTCCTAATCTGGGAGGTAAATGGCTTTGGGATAATGACGAAGGCTGGATGGCGCCAGGCTATAATTTTATGGAAGCGGATTTAATGTTTTATGATAAAACTCGTCGTTTTATAACTGAGCATCGCAAAAATACCCCTAAAAAACCTTTCTTTGCTGTCCTTTCAACACAAATTGCACATGCGCCAGTGCTTCCTGCTCCTGAATTCAACGGGGCGACAAAAGCCGGCCCTCGTGGTGATTTTGTTTGGGAACTGGACGTGCTGGTAGGGCGCATGCTGGCATTGGTGAAAGATTTAGGAATTGATGATAACACAATAATCCTTTTCAATGCGGATAATGGAGCCGAAACATTACACGTTAATTGGATGCGGCAGGATTACGGGCACGATCCTTCCGGAGGGTGGAGGGGAATGAAGCGTGATGCCTGGGAAGGGGGGCACCGAGTTCCCTTTATTGTTCGCTGGCCAGGTGTGTTTCAAGCAGGATTGATATCTGACCAGATGATCAATACCACCGATATATTTGCTACAGTTGCATCCATCGTTGATTTTAAACTAAAGGATGCAAATGCTAGGGACAGTTATGACATGTTACCTGCCATGCTTGGAACTCAAGATGTGAAGAGTTCTATCAGGCCTTATTTGCTGACTCAGAATTTTCGAGGAGAATTTCAGATTCGGCAGGAAAATTGGAAATATATCAACCACATAGGATCTGGTGGAAATAATTACGAAGAGGGTTTTCTTAAGACATATGCTTTACCTGAAACTGCCGCTGATGCGCAGGGACAATTATACAATCTTCTACATGATCCCGGAGAAACGACAAACTTGTATTTCAAGGAGGCCGAAAAACGCAAGGGACTACAAATATTATTAGAAGAATTAAAATCAAGTGGTCGAAGCGCTCCTCTGAACAGACAGCCGATTGGAATAGAGCGAGTGAGGGAATTGGGTAAGCAAAATATCAAAAAAAGCATGCTGCGCAAGAGTAAAACATGACTTTTAAGCGAATCTACTTTTCCGTCAACAATAAAAAATAGGGAAGTTTAGGGTATTTGGAAAATTATAATCATTATTTAAAAAAACAAAATTATGCATGTTAACATTTTTAATGGGAGGTATAAGGCAATTTGTTTTCAGTTGTCTTTGATTGCTTTTTTTATGCTGCTTTCTTACCAAAACGGTGAGGCACAGGATGATAAAGCCCAAAAAAAAGGACCTGGAGTTGTAAAAGAACACTCTCGCGGTCTGCATGGGTATATCAGTTATAATGCGGACAGGCCGGCTGATCAATCTGACTACAGTTACGGAATGGGTTTTTATTCTGCTGTATGGCCCTTGATTACCCAACCGATTGCCGACTTTCAGATTGGTTTGGCCGGAGCCTGGGTTACGCCCGACAATTCCGACAATAAAGACAAACCCCTTGCTCCCATTGGAACGCATGCCCGAGACAACTGGCCAAAACGAGGCCCGACATGGAGCAGTGTTTTTCAAACCCTCGAAGGCGGCCTTGGTTATTGGGCCGGAAATCGATTTCGATATGGTCCACCCAAATTCAGTATGAATGCAACACCACAATGCTATGATTACGAGGTTGGTTCGCCGGGTTGGTCATTTTTTTACGATACCGAAGCTTTGCCTGACAATCGCCTGGGAATTGCTCAATTGAGTAATCGTCTGCTCATTCCACCGGATGCCTTGCCTTTCCAGGACAATCCAAATGGTAAATTCCTGGGATATACTTACATGGCTTTACCTTTTACAGACCCAACAAAAGGTGACCCGCCAACGGGAGACCAAAGCTGGACTTGTTTTCTAAGCGCTGCCAATTTCAAAGGGCCGATAGCTTATTATATTCCTGAAACCTGGAGCAAGATCGGCAAGCTGTTCAATTATGATTTTATTTATGGACGTGGACTTGATGCCAGGCCAGGCCATATGGGTGGTGGTGCCATGGAGATTAACACGGTACCTTGCTTTGAGTCACAGGATGAAAAGGGCGTGACCTATTCCAAGATACCCCAGCTGCAATTTCCGGTTGACAAACAGGGTAGGACCATGCTTGTACAAGATGTGGTATATTACTCTAAAGCAGCATTGTATGAAACCTTTAAGGCATGGCGGGATGGCGGTGCGCTTTGCTCAGGAAGGTTCGATGAAAAGGGTGCGTGGAAATCAAAATTAACAACAAAAACTCCCGGTTATGATCAGGAGGGTAAAAAAATTAATGGAGTGGAAAAAATCTTTGATACAAAGGTTTACAACGATAATGTTTGGGGATTGAAATGGGTTGATGGTAAAACCGATAAATTTGGAAACTTTCCTAGGTACTTCAGGCATGAAGGAGATCAACTGGTGGCAATAACAGCATCGGAGGTGCCTGCCAAAACTAATCTCCTGAACAAAGAGTTTACATTGGCAAAACCGGGTGAGCCCTATACTTCTCCCGAAAAAGGAGCCTGGACCAATCCCGGTGCTGCTGCAGGACCTTACAAGG
>JBIKOV010000225.1:0-5365 GCA_044357815.1 Ferruginibacter sp.
GCATAAAAGCCAGGATAGGCTACCAGTACCTCTTCAATTGAATCTGCAGCAGGATCAAATTTTAATATTTCAGCTGCATCTCTATGCAATGCATCATAAATAACAGGTACCTGATCAAAAAATAATTTCACCTGCTCCTCGGTTATAGCGGCATCGGCAACTACATCATATACCAACGTTGCCAAATAGGTTTTATGCTTTTCATATTTCTTTATCAACTCAAATTCAGAAAGCCTAGAGAGTTGATCGGGTATAAATAAAAATTCAAAAAATTCATCTATAAATTTACAAGCCATTTCCTTATCAGGAAAAGAAGTGGATGATTCTAAATGACGAGAATGAAGTTTTTGTATAAACTGATTCATTGATAATTTGTTTATTATAAAAAAAGGTGAATGATTGAAGGTATTTGGCTGAGCAGATTTTGGTTGACCCGAAAATAAATTCAGCCAACTCCTATTGAATCATACAAGCACCCACCGTAACATTACTAGTTTCATCTATTAAAATCGCCCCTCCATTTACCCTCAATTTTTTATAGGAATCAAAAGGAATGGGAGTAGCCGTTTTTATTTTCACTTTTACAATATCATTCAATTGTGCCTGATCGGGTGCTGGTTCTTGCAGCAATGAATTCACATCCAATTTGTACTCGATTTCTTTTACAACAGCTTTTACAACTCGGCTATTAATTTGCAGCAAATATTTATTACCCGCTTTCAATGGCTTATTTCCCATCCAGCAAAGTAAAACATCCAATTCGTTTTCAACAGTGGGAAGATTGTCTGTTTTGACAATTACATCTCCTCTACTAATGTCAATATCGTGCTGTAAATGAAGTACTACACTTTGGGGAGCAAAAGCTTCTTCTACCTGCTGTCCGCCAATTTCAATAGCACTGATGGTGCTTTGTAACCCTGAAGGTTGAACGCTAATGGTATCGCCTCTTTTATAAATACCGCTAATTACCTTACCTGCATAACCTCGGTAATCATGCAGCTCTTCCGTCTGGGGACGTATCACATATTGCACCGGGAATCTTGCGTCGGTATAATTAATATCATTGGCAACTGCTACATTCTCCAAAATATGCAACAGAGACTCACCTTCGTACCAGGGAAAATTGGGAGACTTTTCTACAATATTATCACCGTTAATGGCGCTGATGGGAATATAGGTGATATCCTTCAAACCCAGTGAAGCGGCAACTGAAGAATAATCAATCACAATATTGTTATAAACATCCTGCGAATTATTTACTAAATCCATTTTATTAATGGCCACTACCACATGCGGAATATTTAACAGCGAGGCGATGATTGAATGGCGCCTAGTTTGTTCAGAAACACCATTACGGGCATCCACCAAAATAATAATCAAATCCGAATTAGAAGCACCAGTCACCATGTTGCGCGTATACTGTGTATGTCCGGGTGCATCTGCAATAATAAATTTGCGAGTAGGTGTTGAAAAATATTTGTATGCCACGTCAATAGTAATACCCTGCTCCCTTTCGGCCCGTAAACCATCTGTTAGCAAAGCCAGATCAATCTCACCATCTTCCCTGTTTCTACTTTGCTTTTCAATAGCCTCCAACTGATCGATCATGATAGATTTACTATCATATAATAAACGGCCAATCAAAGTGCTTTTTCCGTCATCAACACTACCGGCTGTAATAAATCTTAGAATATCCATAAGTAATTTTGTTGCTCCAAATCTGAAAGAATTTGGTTGTATTAATATTTAAAATGTTAATTTTCTATTTTAGGATTCCCCCATTTGAAGGATAGGCGTTATTAAAAATATCCGCCTTTTTTTCGATCTTCCATCGCAGCTTCACTCACCCGATCATCAATTCTTGTTTCTCCCCGTTCGCTGGTTTTGGTGGCAATAATTTCCTTAATAATATCATCGATGTTGGAAGCGCTTGATTCAACAGCAGCGGTACAGGTCATGTCACCCACTGTTCTGTAACGAACTTTTTTTACGGCTACCTTATCTCCTTCCTCGAGCTGAATAAATTCAGAAGTGGCCACCAGTTGCCCCTGGTACTCCAATACCTCGCGGTCATGAGAAAAATAGATCGATGGCAATTCAATTTTATTTCTACGAATATAATTCCAGATATCCAGCTCGGTCCAGTTGCTGATGGGGAATACCCTTACATTTTCGCCCTTATCAATCCTGCCATTGTAAGTATTCCATAATTCAGGTCGCTGAAGTTTAGGATCCCATTGACCGAATTCGTCTCTAACCGAAAAAATTCTTTCTTTGGCCCTTGCCTTTTCTTCATCCCTTCTTGCACCGCCAATACAGGCATCAAACTTAAACTCCTCGATGGTATCTAATAAAGTAAATGTTTGTAAAGCATTTCTACTGGCAAATTTGCCCTTTTGCTCCGTAAGATTTTTTTCTCGGATAGTATCCGCCACATTTCTTACAATCAACTTTTCGCCAATCGCAGTTGCGAATTGATCCCTGAAATCCAGTGCCTCCTGAAAATTATGTCCGGTATCGATGTGAACCAATGGAAAAGGGAACTTGCCCGGACGAAAAGCCTTTAGTGCAAGGTGAACCAACACGATGGAATCTTTGCCACCAGAAAAAAGTAAAGCGGGACGTTCAAATTGACCGGCTACTTCCCGAAAAATATGAATAGATTCAGATTCCAACTGATCTAGATAATCTAAACGACGGTAATTTTCATCACCCGCTACTAAAGGGGTATTTGAAGAATCCGCTGTAACTACTTTTTCATTCATCATTTAATTTTCTTATTGGTTAAGATCAAAATTAATTTATTAGTCTCAATGATTGTCAAGCTCAACAGAGAGCTTTTAGGGCTTAGGGGATTCGGTATGAATTGCATCATGCACGTGCAAGCCACACTCTTTTTTATCTGCCGCTTCCCACCACCAACGGCCTGCCCTAAAATCTTCTCCTGGCTGAATGGCCCTGGTACAAGGTGCACAGCCAATGCTAACAAAACCCCTGTCGTGCAAAGGATTGTAGGGCACCCGATTGTTATGAATATAATGCTTAACTTCTTCCGTTGACCAATGAAGCAAAGGATGGTACTTGATTAGCTGATTCGCCTCATCCCATTCCAACATAGGAAGGTTTTGGCGGTCAGGCGAATGTTCTGAACGAAGTCCCGTGATCCAAATGGCATTTCCGGCAAGGGCTCGCTTCAAAGGTTCTACCTTACGAATAAAGCAACAAGACTTTCGGTGATCCACCGATTCATAAAATGAATTGGGGCCATTAGCCTCAACAAATTGTTGTAAGCCATCTTGGTTGGGATAATACGCTTTGATATGAGTTTGATAAGCTGCATTGGTACTACTCCACACTGAATAGGTTTCTGCAAACATTCTCCCTGTATCTAGGGTGAAAATTTTTACAGGCAATTGATTGCTCAGTATTTCATGCGTGATCGCTTGGTCTTCAAAACTAAAACTAGAAGAAAAGGTAACCTGATCGGGATATTGCTCGGTTAACAAGCGAATGAAAGCGGAAATTTCTAGTCCATCTAACTGATGGAGTAACTGATCAACGCTGTTTTTTGTATGATTCATTTAAATTTTAAATATAGTTGGATAAAAAGTGTGAAAAAAATAACCAAAAATTAGCTTGTTAGCAGCCCGCAATACAATGGCAGCGGTTACTGTACATACAATTAAGGGAAGACATAAACACGATAAATATCATAAGTCCATTGATTTGGTGGACAAATTTAACACTCCCTGATGAATTAGACAATTTTTTTTGGACATATTAATATTTATTTCCTTTTGGGAAACAATTTAAATATAACAATAATTTACAATATATAAGTACAAATAACTGTTTTTATTTTAATAATTTCCGTTAAATCTGGCCATAAATGAAATAATAGCCTTATGCGTTGCTGTTATAGCGTAAGGAAGAAGGGTAAATATTTCCAAGAATGCATTAATTCTTACTAACCAATTTGTAAATTTTGATAGCACCCATTAAAATGCCAGAAAATAAGAGTAGGCCAATAATTCCCCAAAGCCAGCTCATGCTACTTTTAACGGAAACGAGTAAAACAATGGCTATTAAAAAAATAGTAGCCAATTCATTCCAAATACGCAACTGATTGGAGCTAAAACGAAAAAACCCCTTCATCTGCGCAGCGTAAATCCTGTGTAAAGTAAAATGGTAGGCATACAAAGCGGCTACAAAACCAATTTTTATCCAAAGCCACTGGGGCACCGGCTGAAAATAGGTAGCCATCCAGGTTCCAAAAATAAGTGTTAACACTGCTGAGGGCCATGTAATGCCCAGCCAAAGCCTTTTGATCATGATAGTAAACTGGTCCGTTAAAATCTGCTTTTCAACAGCAGTTTTTCCTTGAGCTTCCGTATTATAAATAAATAGTCTAACAATGTAAAACATTCCTGCAAACCAGGTTACTATAAAGATGATATGAAGGGCCTTTATGTAGTAAAACATGTTGGATATTTTTTGATGACTGATTTCTGATGTCTGATGTTTTGATGTCTGATGTAGGATGTTTTGATGTCTGATGTTTTGATGTCTGATTTTTTTCGGATCGCTACTTTTTACTTCTTTCAAGGCTATTACAATGATTTGCTCAAGTTAATATCAAAAAAGGAATACATCCAATATAACTAAATCAGACATCAGACATCAAAAAATCAGACATCAAAAAATCAGACATTAAAAATCAAGTATCATCTCCCCGCTCCCTGCTTCAAAATCCTTCACCCAATTGCCCAATACATCGACCCACAGAGGGTTTGTATTCAGACAGGGAATCATTGTGTACGCCTCACCTCCTGCATCCATAAACGATTCTTTACCTCTTTCATTGATCTCTTCCAATGTTTCCAAACAATCGCTTACAAATGCTGGGCAAAGGATCAACAATTTCTTAATGCCTTCTTTCGGCATTTCCTCCAAGCGTTTATCCGTAAACGGCTGTAACCATCCTTTGCCTAAACGGGACTGAAAGGCGATACTATATTGATCTTCCGGTATTTGCAAGGCCTGCATTACCAATTGGGTAGTGGTAAATACTTGGTGACGATAACATTGTGCATGGGCCGGAGAAGGAGTTTGGCAACAGTTTTCCACTTTAAGGCAGTGACAACCGGTAACATCGCTTTTACGGACATGCCTTCCAGGTATACCATGATAACTAAATAAAATATGGTCGTGCGATTGCTCCAGAAAAGGCTTTATATTTTCAGCCAAGGCATGAATATAATTGGGCTCATTATAAAAAGGCTTCAAAAATTGTAAGCTGAATGGATAAGCACCCGCACCATGAACCTCCTTGGCATACTCAACCGCGGTTTCATAAGAAGACATG
>JBIKOV010000043.1:0-18821 GCA_044357815.1 Ferruginibacter sp.
ATCAGTGATGCTGTCGAAATGCTGGAAGCCGCGGGTGTTAAAAATGTTAAAGGACGCAATGGAGACGGAACACCTGGAAGAGGTATTCATGAAATGGGAACAGCTCGTATGGGTAAAGATCCTAAAACATCGGTATTGAATGGAAATAACCAGATTTGGGATGCAAAAAATGTGTTTGTTACCGATGGAGCTTGCATGACTTCTGCAGCCTGTGTAAATCCATCCCTTACCTATATGGCATTAACAGCAAGAGCAGCCAATTTTGCTGTGGAAGAATTAAAGAAAGGAAATTTATAGTAACCATTAATAATTAAAAGGATGAATATGAATAGAAGAGATTTGCTTCAAAATGTAGCAATTTTACTTGGAGGATCTATTGTTGGAGGTTCTGTGTTTAGTATTTCCGGCTGCCACTCAAATGACAAGGCTGTAAATGCTTTGTTTAGCGAAAGCCAGCTAGCTTTTATGAATGAAATTGCTGATACTATTTTACCCACTACTACAAGTCCAGGTGCCAAAACGGCTAATGTTGGCAAATTTATGTCGGTGATGGTCCTCGACTGTTATGAAGTCGACAACCAAAAAATATTTTTGGAAGGGCTCAAAAAAATTGACGAATTAAGTGAAAAAAAATTCAGTAGTTCCTTCGTAAAAGCTACTGCTCCCCAGCGGACAGAATTATTGCAAACTTTAGATAAGGAACAAAAAGAATACCAAGACACTAAAACTAAAGAAGCGCCATCTCATTATTTTAGAATGATGAAAGAACTTACTGTATTGGGGTATTTCAGTTCCAAAGAGGGCGCTACCCAAGCCTTGCGTTATTTGCCAATACCTGGTAAATATGATGGAGCGTATCCATACAAAAAGGGCGATAAGGCCTGGGCGACCTAGTTTGTTTTTTATATAAAATATCTTCTGCTTTATAATGCTTCCTCTTTTAGAGGATTTGAATTATAAAGCAGTTTGTATAATAGGGTATCCTTACTGTAAGTCAATAGATTGCTTCTATTGAAAATGGTTGCTGACAATTATAATCACCTCTGATTATTTTTAACAATTGCCGACTGAAATAAATTGGATATATTGGGCTAAATTAAAAATCACTTTTTTCGATAAAATATAATTTTATGAATGATCGTCGTTCTTTTTTGAAAAATTCAGCATCACTGGTAGGTAGCAGTTTATTGCTATCAGCCTTTGATAGCAATGCTTTTACCATTTTTAGTAATCGGATTGCTCCAAGTGACCAAGTCAATATCGGTGTGATTGGTGTAAATGGAATGGGCTGGAATAATGTGCTGGCTGCACTAAAAGTGCCTGGCGTTAATCTAATTGCCATTTGCGACGTTGATAAAAATATAATTGACAAAAGATTAAAGGAATTGGATTTACTCACTGGAAAAGCATCCAAGGTGAAAATTTTTAGTCATTATAAAGAATTGTTAGACCAGCACGATATTGATGCAGTCATTATCGGCACACCTGATCATTGGCATGCATTAATGATGATCGATGCAATGGATTCGGGCAAGGATGTGTATGTAGAAAAACCAGTTGGCAATTCAATTGGGGAATGCAGGGCGATGGTGAATGCACAACAAAAATACAATAAGGTAGTTCAATGCGGCCAATGGCAAAGAAGCCAGCAGCATTTTAAAGATGCTATTGATTTTGTTCATAGTGGTAAATTAGGCAATATCAGAACGGTAAAAGTGTGGTGTTATCTCGATTGGAAGCAACCCATACCCGTAATGCCGGATACTCCCGTACCTGCAGGAGTAGATTATACACAATGGTTGGGGCCTGCAAAAATGCATGCTTTTAATATCAACCGCTTTCATTTTAATTTCAGGTGGTTTTGGGATTATGCCGGGGGGTTAATGACCGACTGGGGAGTACATTTATTAGATTATGCTTTTATAGGTATGAAGGCTAATACACCTAACTCAATTGTTTCGGTAGGCGGTAAGTTTGCTGCGCCAGATTCTGCTTATGAAACACCAGATACTTTAATGACTTTGTATGAATATGATAATTTTAATATTATCTGGGATCATGCAGTAGGTATAGGTAATGGAAACTATGGCCGTGATCATGGTATTGCATTTATAGGAAACAATGGAACATTGGTACTAAGTCGTTCTGGATGGGAAGTGTTGGAAGAAAAGAAGAATGTTGGAAAAGTAGTACTGCCATTTGCGAAATCTGCTGATAAAGGACTTGAAAAGCATTGGGTGAATTTTATTGAAGGGGTAAGATCCAAAAATGCGAACCTACTGCATTGTCCCATTCAGGATGGTGCTCATGTGGCTACGCTGGCTCAAATGGGCAATATTGCTTACCGTAGCAAACAAAAATTATTCTGGGATTTGGAAAAAAATCAATTTACTGATCGTGCCATCAATAAAAAGTATCTTCTGAATCAATACCATAATGGGTATAAATTACCGATTGCTTAAATCGGGCTAATTTAAAAAAAGTAACTGATTGCTTTTTCACTTTAAAGTAAAAAAACAAATATCGCATGAAAAGTAAATATGTACTGTTGTTTGTATTGTTGATAGGAAACTCTTCCTTTAAATTATTTGCACAAGGAAAGCAGAAAGCCCAGTGGGTAAATCTTTTCAACGGTAAAGATCTAAAAGGATGGAAGCAACTCAATGGAAAAGCTAATTATGAAGTAAAGAATGGAGAGATAATAGGCACAACGGTGCTCAATGAACCGAATAGTTTTTTGGCAACAGAAAAAAATTATGGTGATTTTATTTTTGAGGTTGAATTTTTAGTCAATGGTGATATGAATTCAGGAATTCAATTCAGAAGTGAAATCAATGATAAGAATGATAAATGCAAGGTGACCGATAAAAAAACACCCGAAAGAGTTCACGGCTATCAGATGGAAATTGATCCTTCTGATAGGGCCTGGAGTGGTGGTATTTATGATGAAGCTAGGCGGGGCTGGCTGTATTCATTGGAAAATAATCCAGCGGCAAAGCCTGCTTTTAAAAATGGTGCTTGGAATCATTACCGAGTAGAATGTATTGGAAATAGCATTCGTACCTGGGTAAATGGGATTGCTTGTGCGCATCTCATTGATGAAATGACTCCTAGCGGATTCATTGCTTTGCAAGTTCATGGTATCAACCAAGCATCGCAAGTTGGGAAGCAAATCCGTTGGAGAAATGTAAGGATTCAAACCGATCATTTGAAAGCTTCTCCTGCAGATAATATTTTTGTCATCAATACTATCCCAAATAATCTTTCTGAAGATGAAAAAAAATCAGGTATGCGATTATTGTGGGATGGCAAAACCACCAATGGTTGGAGAGGTGCATACAAAAATTATTTTCCTGATAATGTTTGGTATATAGAAAATGGCACTTTAAATGTAAAAGGTAATAATGGTGCAGAATCGTCCAATGGAGGAGATATAGTTACCAAGGATGAATTTGGAGCCTTTGATTTGCAATTTGAATTTAAAATAACCGATACGGCTAATAGTGGAGTAAAATATTTTGTAACAGAAAAAGAAAACACTACTGGTTCTGCCATAGGGCTAGAATATCAGATACTAGATGATGAAAAGCATCCTGATGGAAAACTGGGCTCAATAGGTAATCGCACAATGGCCTCCTTGTATGACTTGATTCCTTCTTTAAAAATAACCCCCAGTAGGAGAGAAAAATTACCAATAGGTGAGTGGAATAGGGGAAGAGTTATTGTTAATCCGGATGGTAAAATTGAGCACTGGGTTAATGGATGGAAAGTAGTGGAATACCAGCGGGGTACTCAATATTTTTATGCATTGGTGGCTAGAAGCAAATATGAAAAATGGCCAAATTTTGGCATGGCTCCCAAGGGGCATATTCTTTTGCAAGAGCATGGTACCCATGTTTCTTTTAGGAGTATAAAGATTAAAGAGTTAAAGTAAAATATTTCTTTGTTAACCAATTACCACTCCCCAAATCATGAAAAAATCAATCTTTTCTGCAATGGCAACTTTGATAGCTTGCACATTGTTTGCCAATGTGCGATTGCCGAAAATTTTCAATGACAATATGGTTTTGCAAAGGGATCATTCAATTCCTGTTTGGGGATGGGCAGATAGTAAAGAAAAAATCACTGTTCGGTTCAATCAGCAAACCAGGGTAGTAACGGCGGATAAATCGGGAAAATGGAAGATTGAATTTTCAGCGGAATCAGCTGGTGGTCCATTTCAACTGATCATCACCGCAAAAAACAGTATAACACTAAGCAATATTTTGGTAGGGGATGTATGGGTTTGCTCGGGTCAGTCTAATATGGAATTTCATTTAAAAAATTCCAGTGGCGCAGATAATGAAATTACACATGCAAACTATCCTCAAATCAGGCAATTTGAAGTGCCTCGAGTAGTGTCATTGCAACCCAAGGATGACCTGTCAGGAGGTGATTGGAAACTCTGTGATCCCAATACTGCTGGTAATTTCACAGCTGTTGGGTATTACTTTGCAAAACTGTTGAATGCTGATTTGAAAGTGCCTATTGGGCTGATCAACACTTCTTGGGGAGGAACCCATTCAGAAACTTGGACAAGTCGCAATGCTTTCGAAAACAGTGATGAATATAAAGAGATGATTGCAGCAATGCCGTTTTTAGATATTGACTCATTAACCAAAGAGAAAATTGCAACTACCTCAAAGCGACTTGAAAAATTACAGCCTTCATTTTCGCCTTCTGCAGCAGTAATTAATTCTTGGAAAACAATTTCTTTTGACGATAGCCATTGGCCAAAAATGAAATTGCCGGGATTATGGGAGCAGCAAGCATTGGGCGAAATAGATGGGGTTGTATGGTTTCGAAAAACAGTTCAGGTTACTTCAGCTGATGCAGGAAAGGCTGCCATTATTGAGTTGGGTATGATTGATGATGCTGATATTTGTTATGTAAATGGAGTAAATGTGGGCAGTACTTCTTCATACAATGCGCTAAGAAAGTACAATATACCTGCGGGAATTTTAAGGGAGGGTAATAATGTGATTGCGGTGAGAGTGCTAGATAGCGGCGGCGGTGGAGGTATCTATGGAGAGGCAGATGATATTAAGTTACATATTGGGTCTACCAAATTATTACTTGCGGGAGAATGGTCTTTTCAAATAGAAGCAATTACGATTGGGGAATCGGTGGGTCCCAATCGTTATCCCAGTTTGCTTTTTAATGCAATGGTACATCCTTTGATTCCTTTCGCCATCAAAGGCGCTATCTGGTACCAGGGCGAATCAAATGCCAGTCGTGCTTGGCAGTATCGAAAAGCATTTCCTTTGATGATTAGCGATTGGAGAAAATCATGGAACCAAGGAGATTTTCCATTTTATTTCGTTCAACTTGCTACTTTTAATGCCAATAATGGTGATAGCAGAAAAGGGAGTACTTGGGCCGAATTAAGAGAGGCGCAAACGCTCACTTTGTCTTTGCCAAATACAGGGATGGCGGTTACAACAGATATCGGCAATTCAACAGATATACATCCAACCAACAAGCAAGATGTTGGAAAAAGGCTTGCAGCAGTGGCCTTACACCAAACCTATGGTAAAAACAATATTTATAGTGGCCCTACCTATCAGTCTTTCAAATTGGAGGGGGATAAAATTTCAGTTTCATTTAGCAATATCGGAACTGGTTTAACAACGAATAATAAATATGGATATTTACAAGGATTTGAAATTGCTGGAGCGGATCATCAATTTCATTATGCTAGGGCCTCTATTGTTGGAGATAAGGTAGTTGTTTACCATGAAGGAACGATCAGTCCTATTGCAGTGAGATTTGGTTGGGCCGACGATACAGTTGACAATAATTTATTTAATCAAGAAGGTTTCCCTGCTGGTCCTTTTAGAACCGATAATTGGAAGGGAATTACAGAGGCTGCAAAATATAAAATTGGAGATTAGGGGTTCTTCGTAAGTAACAATTTGTTTAATAAAAAACACCTGCCGAATCATTTGGCAGGTGTTTTTGTATATAATAATTGCTGCATAAATTTCCTTCTTTCCATTGTTATTATAATTTAAGATCTATATTTAACGACAATCATTTATAAAACTAAAAAAAATGCTTTTAAGGATATTTTTTATCGCCATTTTTGTTTGCTCAACTATATCCGGGGATGCCCAGCTAAGTCGATTTTCTTTTACTGAATCAAAGATGGGAGCTCCATTTACGGTGGTGTTCTATTCAAGCGACAGTATGCAGGCAGCTAGGGTTGCGAAGCGTTGTTTCATTATAGTAGATTCTTTCAACTTTATTTTTAGTGATTACATAGATACCAGCGAATTGAGCAAATTAACTGCAACTGCAGGTATCAATTCTCAGGCTACAAGCGTAACACCAGCATTGTATGATATTTTATTGAAATCAAAAAGAGCATACGAGCTGAGTGAGGGTGCTTTTGACATTACGATGGGACCACTTTCTAAATTGTGGCGAAAGTCAAGAAAGCAGCACCTATTTCCAAACGACTCTACGGTAAGGGCTGTCCGAAATTTGATTGGATTTGATAAATTGATTATTGACACAGTAAATAAAACGGCAAGATTAACCCAGATTGGGATGCAACTAGATCTTGGAGGTATTGCCCAAGGGTATGTTGCTCAGAAAATTATTGATTTTTTGCATGCCCAAGGCATCCACAATGCATTAGTAAATGCTAGTGGCGATATTGTTATGAGTGGAGCTCCAATAGATAAAAAGGGATGGGTTGTAGGAGTAAATGTTCCCGAAACTACGGATGAGCTACTTACTCAAAAACTAGTTCTTCAAAATATAGCTGTAACAACCTCCGGGGATGCCTATCAGTTTATTGAAAAAGATGGAAAAAGGTATTCCCATATTATAGATCCTACTACAGGGTATGGTGTTACTTCTCAACGAAATGTTACCGTTATTGCCCCAGATGGAACCACGGCAGATTGGTTGGCTACAGCATGCAGCATCCTGCCTATTAAAAAAGCCAAAAAATTGGCCTCTTTTTTGGGGGCGGAAGTCCTCATCGCTGAGGTGAAAAGGGGAAAGCTGGTTTTGAATTCCACCAAAGGCTTTTCATTTTTTTGGAAACATAGTTAACAGCAATATTTGTTTTGATTAATTGCTTATCTTTCAGTTTCAATTATATAATCTCATTGTGAAGAATTTTTTGTTGCTATTTTCCGCTATTATCCCTTTTGAAATGCTAGGTGCTCAGGGTACTCAAGTTGTTTTTTCACCGTATCAATTTAATATTCCTGGTTCTCAAATTCAAAGTAAGATGGTTCCAATCCAGGCGGGTAGTTTTTTGATGGGAAGTAATGATAAAGAACAGGGCCGAAAGCCAGACGAAGGTCCTCAACGAAAAGTAACGTTGGCAGCTTTTTGGATGGGCACTTTTGAAGTAAGTAGAGATGAATTTGATGTTTATTATAAGGATGAAAATACCAGTGATAATTCCACTGTTGACGCTATTACCAAACCTACTCCTCAGTATATTGATTTAAGTTGGGGTATGGGAAAAGAGGGCGGTTATCCAGTGAATAGTATGTCCCAATATGCAGCATTAATGTATTGCAGATGGCTGTATAATAAAACAGGTGATTTTTATAGACTTCCTACTGAGGCAGAATGGGAATATGCTTGTAGAGCAGGATCAACTACTCGATTTTATTTTGGTGATGATGAAAAGCAGTTGGTGAAATATGCTTGGTTCAAAGATAATAGTGAGGATCAATTTCAAAAGGCAGGAATGAAGCTTCCAAATGCTTGGGGGTTATACGATATGCTGGGTAACGTAAGCGAATGGACGCTTGATCATTACATCGAAAAAAGAATGGAAAACATGGGACCAACCACGGATAATCCTTTTGTGGAGCCCAATAAAGCTAATTATCCAAAGGTGATAAGAGGTGGTGGGTTTTCAGATGAGGCAATTCAACTCAGGTCTGCCGATCGATCTAAATCGGATCCATTGATGAATCGTCGGGATCCTCAAATTCCAAAAAGTAAATGGTGGTTAACTGATGCAGCTTCTGTTGGTTTTCGTATTGTTCGGCCCTTGGTTCAGCCAAGTAAAGAAGTAATAAACGAATTTTTTAAACAGTACCTAGGGAAATAATTTTCCTATAAAATGGAAGCGATTGTATTTAAATTTCTGATCGATCAAAAATGTTTTTTTTATCAAATATTGTTAACTATAAATTGACCATTTAAATTAATTATTATGAAAAACGATGCTTCCAAACTTACTAATCCTAACCGTAGAGAATTCTTGCGGCAGGGTTCAATGCTGGCAGGTGGATTAATTGCGGCACCACTTATTTCTAATGCCAATTATTTCTCTGGTGCAGATGATGTTATTAAGATCGTCCTTGTTGGCTGTGGTGGCCGCGGAACTGGGGCCGCTTCCCAAGCGCTGCTGAGTAAGCAAAATGTAAGAATTGTGGCTATGGCAGATGCTTTTAGAGACAATTTGGACGCTTGCTATAAATCACTTACTAGTGATGATATGGCAGAATCTATTGGTGGTAGGGCTATCCTAAATACTAGGGTGGATATTCCAGAAGAAAGAAAATTCACAGGTTTTGACGGTTACTTAAAAGCAATTGCTCTTGCCGATGTAGTACTATTGGCAACTCCTCCAGGATTTAGGCCTATTCATTTTGCAGAAGCCATTAAACAGAATAAGCATGTGTTCATGGAAAAGCCGGTTGCTACCGATCCTGCCGGAATTCAAAGTGTGCTGGCTACTGCTGCCATCGCAAAACAAAAAAAATTGAATGTGGTAGTAGGTTTGCAACGCCATTTCCAAAATTCTTATCGTGAACTTTTCAAAAGAAAGGATCTAATCGGAGACATCACTTCTATGCAAGCATGGTGGAACAATGATGGAGTATGGGTTAGGCCTAGGAAAGCTGGCCAAACAGAAATGGAATACCAAATGCGTAACTGGTATTATTTTAACTGGTTGTGCGGTGATCATATTACCGAACAGCATGTACATAACCTAGATGCCGTTAACTGGTTTAAGGGAGGCTATCCTGTGAAGGCGCAGGGAATGGGTGGCAGACAAGTAAGGAAAGGAAAAGAGCATGGAGAAATATTTGATCATCATTTTGTGGAGTATACGTATGCTGATGGAAGTATTTTGAATAGCCAATGTCGTCATATTCCAGGTACTACTAGTAGGGTGGATGAACTGTTTGTGGGAACCAAAGGTAAAATTCAGGCAGGTGCAGCCAATATTATTGATCACAATGGTAAAGTATTATTCCAGTTTGACAAGAAAACTGAAAATAATCCTTATCAAACTGAGCATGTTGAATTATTTGCCGCTATCGCAAAGGGAGAATATAAATTTGCGGATGCTGAAAATGGAGCTAAAAGCACCATGACTTCAATTCTTGGTCGTATGGCTACCTACACTGGTCAAAAGATAGAGTGGGATAAAGCCATTAATTGTGGACTTGATATTCATCCAAAAGAGTACAGTTTTGATGCGTTGCCACCATTGCTTCCTAATGCAGATGGATATTATCCGATTGCTATACCTGGGGTAACCAAGTATACTATGTAATTGGGGATGATTTAGTTTATATTTTTTTTAACACCCTATTGCTGGCTATTGTAGCTTTCAGCGATAGGGTGTTTTTAACTTTTAGGGTATTGACAGTAAAATGCAATAATCAGCATTTGAAATACATTCATCCAAAAAAATGTTTTTATTATTGTAAAAAATAAAATTATTTTATTGTGCAGATAGTTATTACAGATGGGTTTACACTCAATCCGGGAGACCTTAGTTGGAAGGCTTTTCATGAACTAGGGGAGGTGATTTATCATGACCGAACTGCGAGTAACCATATAGTTGAAAGGTGCAAAAATGCCCATGTTATTATTACCAATAAAACGCCTGTTTCTTCTGAGGTAATCGATGCTGCAAAGGAGCTTCGATTGATTGCAGTTACGGCAACTGGATATAATATGGTAGATGTTGCTGCTGCTAAAAAAAGAGGCATCCTTGTTTGTAATGTGCCCGATTATGGAACGGATTCAGTTGCCCAACATACCTTTGCAATGTTACTTGAACTTACTAATCAGGTAGGTCTGCATGCTACCTCTGTAAAGTCAGGAGATTGGGCCCGATCTGCAGATTGGTGTTATACTAAAGGAACAATTAAAGAATTGAAGGATAATACCATTGGGATAATTGGACTTGGTAAAATAGGTATTCAAATGGCAAAAATAGCAATGGCATTTGGGATGAAAGTAATCTATTATCGGGGTAAAAAAGGGTTGCACAATTTCACTGAAGTTAGTCTACAAGAGTTATTTGCTCAGGCTGATTTTATTTCAATTCATTGCCCGCTTACGGCAGACAATACCGGTTTTATTAATAAAGAAAATTTAGCTTTAATGAAACCATCTGCATACCTAATCAATGCGTCAAGGGGAGCATTAATTGTCGAACAAGACCTTGCAGATGCCTTATTGCAGCATAAAATAGCTGGAGCTGCATTGGATGTATTAAGTTCAGAGCCTCCCTCTGCCCAAAATCCATTGATCGGACTTGCCAATTGTATTATTACACCCCACAATGCCTGGATAAGCTTTGAAGCAAGAAGTCGGTTAATGAAAACTACCTTTGAAAATGTTTCTGCGATGATAAAGGGTAATCCTAAAAATATGGTATAATTGAATTAATTTTATCCGTTCAAATGACAGAATGCTTTTTAACTTAAATCCTGTCAATAGGTACTTGATCCTTCATCTTTTTAAAATCATTATATGAAAAAAATCTTTTCATTCTTATTACTGTTCTCAATTTCAGCGATTGTTATTGCTCAGGGTAAAACCATGGAAAGTTTAACTATACATAGTAAGTTATTAGGGAAAGATGTAAGGTATTCGATATACCTTCCTTCTGATTATGAAACTTCCCAAAGAAAATATCCGGTTTTGTATTTATTACATGGTTATTCTGATGACGAAACTGGCTGGGCTCAATTTGGAGAAGTACAAAAAATAACAAACGAAACAATAGCAAAAGGAGAGGCTACCCAAATGATTATTGTAATGCCAGATGCAGGTGTTTCTTGGTATATTAATGATGCAGCAGGGAAAGTTAGATATGAAGATTTTTTTGTAAGTGAATTTATTCCGTATATCGATTCTTTTTATAAAACTAGAAGTAAAAAACAATACCGAGCTGTTGCAGGGCTTTCTATGGGTGGATATGGATCATTTATTTATGCAATGAAACATCCGGATCTTTTTTCAGCATGCGCTCCATTAAGCGCCGCGATTTGGAATGATGATCATATTGTAGAAATGACTGATAAAGATTGGAAAAATTATAAATTCAATGAATTGTTTGGAACCGATTTGGCCGGAAAAAATCGGCTTACTGAAAATTGGAACAGAAACGCAGTCCTAAAGTTAGCATCAACAGTCGCTGTAGAAAAATTGAACCAGGTTCTTTATTATATTGACTGCGGGGACGATGACTTTTTAATAAAGGGGAATATGGAATTGCATTCTATTTTCTTGGATAGAAAAGTAAAACATGAGTTTAGGGTTCGCGATGGTTCGCATAACTGGCCCTACTGGAGAACAGCACTTCCGGAAGTGTTGAAGTTTGTAAGTGAAAGTTTTCACCGGTAGTGTGTTAACCAATTTTAAATTGAAGAATTTTTATGCTTTCAAAAAACCATTGTATTTTAGCAATTCATAAATTTTAGGTATGCTTTTATTAGGTATTGATATCGGAACTTCGTCTATTAAGGTTTCCATCGTGGATGCGCAAACGCAAAATGGTATTGCTACCGTTCAATATCCCGATTCAGAAACCGGCATCACGTCGCTTCAGAAAGGATGGGCAGAGCAAAGTCCTGAAATGTGGTGGGAAAATGTTCAACAGGCCATTCTCAAAGCGCATGCTACCAAAAAATACAATCCCGCCGATATTAAGGCCATTGGTATTGCCTATCAGATGCATGGATTGGTTTGTGTAGATAAGGAACAGCGTGTTTTGCGTGATAGTATTATCTGGTGTGATAGCCGAGCAGTTGAAATTGGTAATCGTGCTTTTGATGCCATTGGGCATGAACGGTCATTGCAACACTTACTAAATTCACCTGGAAATTTTACAGCTGCAAAGCTTGCATGGGTGAAAGAAAATGAACCTGCAACTTTTGCATTGATCGATAAAATAATGTTGCCTGGCGATTTTATAGCTATGAAGCTAACCGGCCAGGTTACCACCAGTATTGCTGCATTGAGCGAAGGGATTTTCTGGGATTTTAAAGAGCAGGAGCTTTCCAAGGATATTTTTAATTATTTTGGATTTGACAGGTCGCTGATTCCTGAAATAAAAGAAGTGTTTACCGCTCATGGAAATATCTTAAATGCTGTTGCCAGTCATTTGTCATTGCAGCCAGGCATACCCGTTACTTATAAAGCAGGGGATCAGCCTAATAATGCGTTGTCATTAAATGTGCTCGATCCGGGCGAAGTGGCCGCCACAGCAGGTACTTCCGGGGTTATTTATGGTGTAAGCGATCAGCTGGTTTTCGATCAGCAGTCAAGGATTAATAGCTTTGCACATGTTAATTATTTGGAGCAACAGAAAAGAATTGGCGTATTACTTTGTATTAATGGAACAGGAATTTTAAATAGTTGGATAAAAAAAGTAACCGGTAACCTGTATTCTTATCAGCAGATGAATGAAGCTGCTGCTACTGTAACAGCCGGGAGTAATGGATTGCGTATGGTGCCTTTTGGCAATGGAGCCGAGCGAATGCTGGGAAACAAGCTGTTGCAAAGTCATATTCACCACATTGATTTCAATGTTCATGGTCCAGCCCATTTATTCAGGGCTGCACAAGAAGGAATTGCTTTTGCTTTTCGGTATGGTGTAGATATCATGCGCGAAAATGGGATGCAACCTTCGGTAATCCGAGCTGGTAAAGCCAATATGTTTTTAAGTGATGTTTTTACTAGTTGCTTTGTGAATGCTACCAATATTCCAGTTGAACTACATGATTGCGATGGCAGTGTGGGTGCTGCTAAAGGTGCTGGGATAGGAGTTGGTTTTTATAATTCACCAAAGGATGCATTTAGTAATTCTATCCCGATTGATTTAGTGGAACCAACGCAAAGCAAATTGTATGATCAATTATATGCTGAATGGAAGGAATTGATATGATTCCAACTATAAAATTGTGCTAATTAAAATAACGAGGTGGATTTTAACTCAACAACTATTTTTGAATAATTTTTTTATAAATAAATCCTAAACATCCATATCCAAATTAAAAATGGGTAGGGGCAAATCAAAACATATGTCAGTAGTAATCGGAAACAAAGAGTTTTTTAAAGGTGTATCCCAAGTTAAGTTTGAGGGCGCATCAAGTGATAATCCATTGGCCTATAGATGGTATGATGAAAATAAGATTGTAGCTGGCAAGCCTATGAAAGAATACTTGCGGTTTGCCTGTGCTTATTGGCATTCTTTTGTTGGCAATGGTGCAGATCCATTTGGAGAAGCCACTCATTTGCATCCATGGAATGAAAAAGCAGATGCAGTAGAAAGAGCAAAGGACAAGGCAGATGCAGCTTTCGAGTTTATTACCAAATTGGGGCTTCCATATTATTGTTTTCACGATGTGGATGTGGTAGATTATACCAATGATGTATTGGATAATGAAAAAAGATTGCAGTCGGTAACAGCGTATCTAAAACAAAAACAGGCTGATAGTGGGGTTAAATTGTTGTGGGGTACTGCTAATTTATTTTCCAGTCGCAGGTACATGAATGGAGCTGCAACCAATCCCGACTTTCATGTATTGGCACATGGTGGTGCACAGGTAAAAGCTGCATTGGATGCAACCATTGAATTAAAAGGAGAGAACTATGTATTTTGGGGAGGCCGCGAAGGCTATATGAGTTTACTCAATACCAATATGAAAAGGGAGAAAGAGCATCTTGCTAAATTCTTACATGTTGCAAAAGATTATGCTCGTAAGAATGGCTTCAAGGGGACTTTTTTTATAGAGCCAAAGCCTTGTGAGCCTAGTAAGCACCAGTATGATTATGATTGCGAAACAGTGATTGGCTTTTTACGTCAGTATGATTTGCTCAATGATTTTAAAATCAATATCGAAGTAAACCATGCAACTCTTGCAGGACATACTTTTCAACATGAATTGCAGGTAGCAGCTGATGCAGGTATGTTGGGTAGCATGGATGCTAATAGAGGGGATTATCAAAATGGCTGGGATACCGATCAGTTTCCAAATAATATCAACGAACTGGTAGAGTCTATGCTGGTAGTACTAGAAGCAGGAGGCTTTGCAGGTGGTGGGATTAATTTTGATGCTAAGATTAGAAGGAATTCAACTGATGCAGCAGATTTATTTCATGCACATATTGGAGGGATAGATACTTTTGCCAGGGCGCTGATTATAGCGGATAATATCCTTCAGAAAAGCGACTATAAAAAATTACGCACCGATCGTTATGCTAGCTATGACGGTGGAAAAGGTAAATCATTTGAAGAGGGTAAATTAACGTTGGAAGACCTTAGGGCCTATGCTGTTGAAAATGGTGAACCAGCAAAAAATAGTGGTAAACAAGAATATTTTGAAAACATTATTAATCGATTTATTTAGGTGAATGGTGAATGGTGAATGGTGAATGAAAGTTATTTCATTCAATTGTTTCTACCTATAATTATTCAGTTCGCAGTGTTTTCATATAATGATATCATTGAACTGGGTGTTAACTAAGCGCAATGCCTTATTAATGATGAATGTCTAATATCCAACGAGATTACACGATGCAACAGGATACTGCTTTTTTATTCGATTTAAATGGCACCATGATAGACGATATGCAATATCATATCAAAGCATGGCATAAAATCCTTACTGAGTTGGGTGCAAATTTAAGTTTGCAGCAAATGAAGCAAGAGTGCTATGGTAAAAATGACGAATTGCTGGAGCGGATATTTCCTGGCCGTTTTTCTGTGGAAGAAAAAAAAACGATGTCCATTGAAAAGGAAACTACTTATCAAAAAGAGTATCAACCAGAACTTGCCCTAATTAAGGGGCTGGATGAATTTCTACATTCGGCCCATGCTAATGGGGTTCAAATGGCTATTGGTTCGGCGGCTATCATGCTGAATATTGATTTTGTAATAGATGGATTAAATATTCGTCCTTTTTTTAAATCTATCGTAAGTGCAGATGATGTGCAATACAGCAAACCTCATCCCCAAACTTACCTGAAATGTTCGGATCAACTGAAGGTGAGTCCGCAAAATTGCATCGTTTTTGAAGATGCACTAAAGGGGGTGGCAGCGGCTGAAAATGCAGGTATGCAAACGGTAGTATTAACAACTATGCATGCGCAGGAGGAATTTAGTCAGTACAATAATATCCTTTGCTTTGTGAAAGATTATACGGATCCTCAGTTGAAACGGTTTTTTTCAATAATGTAAGTTATATTTAATAAATTATTTAGAAATGCGCTTTATATTATTCGTGATTTTTATGATGCGCCTTTTTTATCTTTAAAATTTAAAATTCCAGTATGAATGCCTTACAAACCCAAGATTATCTCGTTTTTCTAGTTTATTTTCTTATCGTAGCGGGCTACGGCTATATGGTTTACTACAAAAAAAAGAAGGCAACAGTTTCCGCATCCCATGATTATTTTTTAGCAGAAGGGTCACTTACCTGGTGGGCTATTGGAGCATCGCTTATTGCCAGTAATATAAGTGCCGAGCAGTTTATCGGTATGAGTGGAAATGGCTTTAAAATGGGATTGGCTATTTCTACCTACGAGTGGATGGCCGCTGCAACACTGATGATTGTTGCCATTTTCTTTATTCCAGTTTATCTGAAGAACAAGATTTATACGATGCCACAGTTTTTAAATCAACGCTACAATTCAACTGTAGCAATGATTATGGCCGTTTTTTGGTTGTTATTATATGTCGTAGTGAACCTTACTTCTATTTTGTACTTAGGCGCATTGGCCATCAGCAGTATTTCTGGAATCAATCTGTATGTGTGTATGTATGGGTTAGCGATTTTTGCAATTATCATCACACTTGGAGGCATGAAGGTGATTGGTTATACAGATGTTATTCAAGTTTTCTTTTTAATACTAGGAGGCTTGGTAACTACCTACATTGCCCTTACAATGGTGGCAGATCATTACCATACTAGTGGAGTAATTAACGGATTTAAAATGATGATGGAAAAATCCGATGATCATTTTCATATGATATTCAAAAATGACAATGCCAACTATCCAAGCTTACCCGGACTAACGGTATTGGTAGGTGGAATGTGGATAGTAAATTTGAATTACTGGGGTTGTAATCAATATATCACACAACGTGCATTGGGTGCAGATCTGAAAACTGCTAGAAGTGGAATTTTATTTGCTGCTTTTTTGAAATTATTAATGCCCATCATTGTTGTTTTACCGGGTATTGCAGCTTATGTGTTATACCAAGAAGGTTATTTCCATTCAGAGATGATGGTAAACGGTGAATTGGTGCAGGATAAAGCATATCCAGTATTATTAAACCTGTTACCCCCTGGTCTAAAAGGGCTTGCATTCGCAGCATTGACTGCAGCTATCGTGGCTTCTTTGGCGGGTAAAGCAAATAGTATTTCCACCATTTTTACATTGGATATTTATAAGAAAAAACTCAATGCAAATGCTTCTGAAGTTCAAATGGTAAAAATCGGAAAGATTGCAGTATTGGTTGCCATGTTGATTGCTTGTCTTTTATCTCCATTTATGGGAATTGGTAAAAAAGGTGGCTTTGAATTTATCCAGGAGTACACCGGATTTGTTAGTCCTGGTATTTTCGCTATGTTTATACTGGGTTTCTTTTGGAAAAAAACCACCTCCAATGCGGCTTTGTTTGCTACTGTAGGGGGCTTTGGCTTGTCTATATTTTTTAAATTTATCCCTTCTATTATTAATCTTTCTTTTCTGGCGCCTTTAGGATTTGCAACACTTATTAAGCAGTCTGACGGTAATATGTTGTATGAGATTCCTTTTATAGATAGGATGGGTTTTGTATTTGCTATTTGTGTTATTGTAATGTATATTATTAGTATGATAGAAAACAAAAGGGGCGTAACTACCAATGGTCTAGAAGTAGATCAATCTATGTTTAAAATGAACAATTCCTTTGCAGTGGGGGCATTAATTATTTTAGGAATATTGGTTGCTTTATATTCCTTCTTTTGGTAAACTATTTATTTTTGTAAATCTTAATGCATACGGTAGGTAGTTCTTAAAGAATTACCTACCTTTTTTATAGTAAATAGTTGACTATTGTATAAATTGAGTAAGTAATTATTAATCAAACCCATGAAAGAAATTAGGTCAATCATTGCTGCATATGATGCCATTGACAAGGATGTTACCAATGCTGCATTGGCAACAGTGGTAAGGGTTGAGGGGTCTTCCTATCGCCGAACAGGGGCAAGGATGCTGGTAATGGACAATGGGATTTGGGTAGGGGGCATTAGTGGTGGATGCCTAGAAGGGGATGCCCTTAAGCGGGCAAGAATGGCCATAGCAAAATCTGTTTCTACATTAATTACCTACGACACTACAGAAGAGGATAGTCATCAAATTGGCGTAGGCCTTGGCTGTAATGGAGTGATTGATGTGTTGTTTACACCCTTAGTTTTTATTGATAAAAACAACCCAGTAGAAATACTAAAATCTTGTATCGATAAGGATAGGAAATCCCATGTATTGGTTTCCATAACTCATTTGGAAGGAGAATGGGAGAACATAAAAACTGGGGATATCATCCATTATAGTGGTCTTCAAAGCCTTTCCATTTTTTTAAATGACTTGTTGATTAATGAAATTTCAAAGGCTATCAATCATCAAATTGAAGAAAATAAATCAGCCACCTGTTCTTTTTTTATAGGTGATCACAATAAAATTGAATTATTTGTTGAAATAGTCAATCCGGAAATCAGCGTGGTAATAATGGGGCATCAATATGATATTTATCCTCTTTGTAACTTATTAAAACATATAGGTTGGCAGACAACCATTGTGGCAGATCTTCAAAAATTAAAGGGAGATATTTTTAAAATTGCAGACACTGTAATTACATTGGATCAGGTTTCAGATCTTCTAATTGATCAATTTACTGCCATTATTTTAATGTCGCATGATTACAAGACGGATAAAAATAATTTACCCATTGCGTTGGCAACGGCTGCACCTTATATTGGAATGCTGGGTCCAAGGAGCCGTTCAGAAAAAATATGGAAAGAATTAGCTGAAGAGGGCAAGCCGATACCAGCGGCAGCGTTGGATCGGATTCACGCCCCTATTGGATTGGATATTGGAGCTATAACACCCGACGAGATTGCATTGTCACTGGTAGCTGAGGTAAGGGCTTCCTTTTCCGGTAGGGAGGGGGGATTTCTAAGGCTCCGTGAAACCAGTATCCATGAGCGGTAATTAATAATTTGATTAAGTCCTTTTGAAATAGTTACTTTAAAAGAGGGTTTTCTATTTTTCCTATTGTTTACGGTGAGAAAGTGATTTATCTTTAATTTTTTTATTACTTTTTAATCAACCAAATGTATAAAGCGGTTTTCATAGATATGGATGGTACTTTATTAAAAAAGGACCATACCATTAGCGAAGTCAACAAAAATGCCATTCAACGATTGTTGGATAAAGGAGTTCTAGTAGTTCCTATTTCAGCTCGACCTTTGCACGGTTTATTGCCCATTACCCAACAGGTTGTGCCG
>JBIKOV010000226.1:0-5308 GCA_044357815.1 Ferruginibacter sp.
GTAGGGGGTTACTGTTGACGCCAATTTTAGCCCAGCGTTTATCCACCTTGTACCTAAATTCTCCCTGCCCAATTATTAATTCTTCAGGTTGAAGGTTCTTGTGTAAAATTGAAAAACCAGCACTTGTTTTGGCAACAGTTAGGGCTGAAGCCATCGATGAGTTTATTAGGAAATTTTTTCTGGAGATCATTTTTTTATTTTTAAAAGTTAACGTTATTGGTGTAGGGTTTATATGTTTAGGGTTTAGATGTTTAGTTGTTTAGGGGTTTAGTTTTTAGCTTCTTTCTTTAACTTAAAATATCCCTTACTACCTTACCTTCTACATCAGTCAATCGGTAACGCCTACCCTGAAATTTATAGGTAAGTCTTTCGTGATCTACTCCCAATAGATGTAATAGGGTGGCATGAAAATCATGCACGTGTACCGGGTCTTTAATTACATTGTAACTGAAGTCATCGGTTTCACCATAACTAATACCTGGTTTTACTCCAGCCCCTGCCATCCACATAGTAAAACAGCGTGGATGATGGTCGCGGCCATAATTGTCTGCTTTTAGTTTTCCTTGCGAATAAACTGTTCTTCCAAATTCGCCTCCCCAGATTACCAATGTGTCTTCCAATAATCCTCTTCTTTTTAGATCCATAATAAAGGCAGCCGTTGGCTGGTCAGTATCCTTACATTGCCGCGCCATGCCCTCGGGAAGGCTACCATGGTGATCCCATCCTTGATGGTATAGCTGTACAAATTTTACATCTTTTTCCAATAACTTTCTTGCGAGAATACAATTGGCTGCATAAGAACCTGGGTCACGGCTATCAGGGCCATAGAGGTCAAAAACTTCATCCGTTTCATCAGCGGTAGACATTACCTCAGGTATAGAAGTCTGCATGCGAAAGGCCATTTCATATTGGGCTATCCTAGCTTGCACTTCCGGATCACCGTAGGCGTCATTTTGTAGTGTACTTAATTTTGATAAATATGCTAGCATTTCTTTTCTATCTGCACCATCGTACCCTTCTGGATTATCCAAATATAATACGGGGTCTTTTCCAGACCTGAACTGGACACCCTGATGCTCGGAAGGCAAAAATCCATTGCCCCACAATCTTGAATACAAGGGTTGATCTTTGCTGGCATTTTTTGAAACCAGTACAATAAATGCAGGTAGATTTTTATTATCCGATCCTAGTCCATAGCTTGCCCAAGATCCTATTGAAGCCCTTCCTGGTAATTGATTACCGGTTTGAAAAAAAGTAATGGCAGGGTCATGATTGATTGCTTCTGAATGGATGGATTTGATGATACACAAATCATCTACCACTTTAGCAGTATGAGGAAGCATTTCACTTATCCAGGTCTGCGACTCTCCATGTTGGTTAAATTTGAAAATGGAAGGCACAATCGGTAAAATAGTTTGACTGCCACTCATAGCGGTTAATCTTTGCCCTTGTCTTATAGAGTCGGGAAGTGGCTGGCCAAACATGTCCACTAATTTTGGCTTATAATCAAAGGTTTCAAATTGGGATGGGCCACCGCTCATAAACAGATATACCACCCGTTTTGCCTTGGGTGCAAAGTGGGGGATCGCCCGAAGGATTTCCTCCTCGATTGATGCGGAAGAGCCTTCAGCAGCCAATACGCCTGCGGCTTTCCCCAATACTGTTTTTCCTAGCAATGAGCCAAGGGCTATAGCACCAATTCCTAAAGACGTTTTTGTCAGAAAATTGCGCCTGTCCCACCCTTTGTTCATTTGATCAAATTCGGGTGTTTGCAACTTGAATGGTTCTTTGTGATGATCGCTCATAATTTATCTTTTAGTTAGGGTAGCATCAGAGTTTAAAATAACACTGGCCACTACAGCATTGGCCGCTATCAAAGCGGGTTCAATATTTTGATTCACTATGTACTGCCCTGCAGTTAACCAACCTTTGGTCTTTTTAGGGTCTGCCCTGAATTTTTTTAATTCGCTCAATTGTAGGGCTTCCAATAATGCCAGCTCAACTTTACTGGGAGTAAGCCCGGTAAGTTTTCTGTAAATTTCTGTAATACCTTTTTTCTCATCTAGTGCAGTAGCAATTTGCTGACCCATTATTTTTTCTGCTTCTACAAATGTAGGGTCATTCAGCGTTACCAAAGCTTGAAGTGGGGTATTTGTTCTTTGCCTTCGAGCTACGCAATAACTTCTAGAGGGAGCATCAAAAGTGGAAAGGGTAGGGTTGGGTACTGAACGTTTGATCAGTACATACAAACTTCTACGGTATACAGCTTCACCCGAATCGACTTTATAGGTAGTATTATTAATTTCCCAAAGCCCATCTGGCTGGTAAGGCTTAACACTTTTTCCTCCTATTTTATCGTTCAGTAATCCACTTGCCATTAGAGCATTGTCACGAATCATTTCTGCTGTCATGCGAACGGAGGGACCATGAGATAATAACCTGTTTTCTGGATCTTTTAGTTGAATGGATGCAATTGCTTTTGAATCCTGTTGATAGGTAGCTGACATCACAATCAGCTTGCATATTTTTTTTGTATTCCAGCCCGATTCTCTGAATGTAACTGCCAGCCAATCCAATAATGCTGGGTGACTGGGTAGCTCACCTTGGTTGCCAAAATCCTCCGCAGTTTTAACAAGGCCAGTTCCGAAAAAATTTTGCCAGTAACGGTTTACTGCCACCCTTGCCGTTAGCGGATGTTTGGGATCCGTGAGCCATTGGGCAAACCCATAACGATTCTTAGGCAGGTTTTTTGAAAATGGAAGTATGGATGGGGGAGTATTAGGAAAAACCTCTTCTCCGAAATTATCATAATTACCTCTAACAAGAATAAATGTTTTCCGGGGTTTGGGAGCATCCTGCATTACCATTATTTCCTTTATCTGTTCTGTAGAGTCTGCCAGTGTTGTTCGAATTTGTTGCAATGTTTTTTGCTCTGCAAGAACGCCTGCATCAATAGCAGATAAATAATAATTTCGCAAAGCACTGACTTCATTTTCCAAAAGCTGATCGGGTTGTTTGGTTGCAATGGAAGCCCAGTTAGCCTGACCTGCAATAATTTTTATTTCATAATCCGTTAATGTTCGGTTATATACTAGAATATCATCTACTTTTCCTCCTTTAAATCCAAGTCCTCTATCCCAAGCACCAATTTGAAGTGCAGGTTGATTTGATATATTGCGTGAAAGCCTTTCTCTCGAATTCATCAAAATATCTTTTGTCAGCTGATCCATTGTTGTTTCAAGATCTAGCTCCTTACCATTTTGAAATAATTTCAATCCCGGGGCTTTGGAGGAGCCATCATAGGTCATCGTTAGTTGAATCCATTGATTGCGCAGAACTGGCTGTTGGGTAATTCTGGAAATAGCATTGGAAGGTGCCGCGTGAGACAAATTTATTGTAAGTTGATTGTCTTTGAGGTACATGTGATATCCTCTATAATTATATAGCCTTTCTGAATAACATTTGTGAAAGATAACCCCTTCTTTAAAATCACTGGGAATGAACAAGCTAATAGCAATACTAAATGGGTCCGATTTACTAAAAATGCCCGCTGGGCTAAGATCAAACCATTGATCTCCATTTAATACAAGCGCTTTCCCATCTCCCCTTTTTTCAAGTACTGCTTTATCTGTGGTTGAACTTTTAAGTTCCTTATTCATTGCACCAGAGAGTTTGCCTTCAACCCCATTTTTTAAGTTGCCATTATTAAAATTGTACTTTGCCTGGAGTCCATTTTGAGGAATCAATTCCTTTTCAAATTGTTGATATTTTTTAGATTGCAGCCAATTCTGAAAAGCTACAGCAGATTTTTTTTTGGTTTCTATTAGTTTGTTTTCTTGGTTGCTAACATCATTTTGGATGAATCGAAGTATTTTTTCCTTTTCCTCCGTTGGGAGTAAGATAGAGGGAGATGGCATTGCATCATCCCAAGAAATTTGTCCTGCTTCTTTTACTTTATTGAAGAAGCTGAACATTTCGTAATAATTTTTTTGGGAAATAGGGTCGTATTTATGATCGTGGCATCTTGCGCATCCAATTGGAAGTCCCATGATGGCAACTCCTGCAGTGTTGGTTCGATCAATAACATATTCAGTTTGAAATTCTTCATCAATAATGCCCCCCTCCATATTTTGCTGATGCAATCTGTTGAAGGCAGTCGCAATCAGCATTTCTTTATTTGGATTCGGCATCAGGTCACCGGCGAGTTGCCACTGAATGAATTGATTGTAGGGTAAGTTTTTATTGAATGCTCCAATTACCCAATCCCGGTAGGGCGACATATCTCTAATTCTGTCAACGGTATATCCGTGAGAATCGGCAAAGCGGGCAAGGTCTAGCCAATCTACGGCCATCTTTTCACCATAGTGGGGCGACTGCAACAATCGATCCACTTGCTTTTCGTAAGCATTGGGAGAATTGTCTTTGATAAAAGCATCAGCTTCTTCGATGGTAGGGGGTAGCCCCGTAAGATCTAGTGAAACACGTCTTAACAATAATTCTTTTGCAGCCTGTTTAGAAGGCTGTAATTTCTCTAACTCCAGCGTATGTCCTATAAAATTGTCTATGGGATTGATTGCCCAATTCTTGAATCCAATTTCGGGTATATCCTCTATTTCGGGTTTAACAAAAGCCCAATGCGGTTTATAATCTGCTCCTTGTTGAATCCATTTAATTAGAATGGCTTTTTCTTTGGGTGAAAGTACAAGATGCGATTTAAGAGAAGGCATCCTATATTCTGGATCTTCGGAAATGATCCGGTGAAATAATTCACTTTCATTTAAATTGCCCGGGTTAATAGCCACTTTGCCTGGACTTTCTGGAAGCTCGGCATATGCAAAGGATTGAATATCTAAGCGGAGACCGGCTTTTTGCTTGGCTTTATCAGGGCCATGGCAGGAAAAACATTTATCTGACAGAACAGGTTTTACATGAAGATTGTAATCCATCTTCTCTGGAAGTTGGTCATATGCAGCTGCAACCCCTTTTGGTAATTCAGGCTCACATGACACCAATTGCAATACTGCAATCAGCGTTATTAAAAAAAGAAAATGCTTATTTAACCGTTTCATCGAAAAAAATTTTTTTTTAAAAAGGAAATCCCTAATTCCTTACTTCATCTAAAATATGCTTCATTGTTATTTTTCAACCAAATTTTCATCTATATGGTAAGCTGCTAATTCACTTAAAAGAGGCGTTTCCTTAGATCCGTCAATCATTATCTCTATCAGTTGTGCGGTAACAGAAGGGAAACTAAGGATACGGTTTCTTCCAATAGTAGTTCCTTTGATTTCTTTTAATATTGCGCCTT
>JBIKOV010000227.1:0-5306 GCA_044357815.1 Ferruginibacter sp.
TTTTTACTCTAGTTGTATCCAATTTTAAACGTTTATCGTAAACGGGAAATACCATCTGGTTTGATAGGGTTTTAATGTTGCTTACAGATAGTCCTGTAAAGCAACCAAAAAGGAACAAATCCCTGTAATAAATCAAATCTTTATCAGCATTGATGGCTTGGCAATTAATAATATGTTTTATTTGATTAATAGTTAGACAGGGGGTTTTCTCCTTACTGCGTTGAATCAACTTAATATTTCCAAATGGATTTTTTGTTATGATTTCATTATTAATTGCTTCATTAAATATTGTTTTGATGCGTTTAATATTGGTGGAAGTTGATACAGGACTGTTATTTACTTCTGGAGAACCCATATAAAGCTTGAAGTTGGTAGCTTGCTCATGTTTAAATTCCTTGAGAGGAAGATGAATTAGGTTCTTAACTTTTAAATAGGTTGAAAAATGTTTGACAGCCTTGCGGTAATTCCTTTTAGTACCTTCTGTTATTTCATTTGAAGGTTCTATATTATTAATTATAAAATCAGCGGCATAACAGAAGGCTGTTAGCAAGGTATTTTGTTGAGTACGCTCTAATATTATATCTAAAATTTGATTTAAGCTATGTTTGGGAATATAGCTACACTCGGTATTGTACTTGTCCCAATTGGTCTGAATCTGATTAAGGTAAGCGTTAAGTTTGCTCTCCTTTTTACCTTTAATTCGCATAAAATCTTCATCCCAAAGGCCTAACTCTTGCTCAGGTAGGTCAAGGCGTTCTGGAAGTCTGGCTTCTACTTTTGCGCCTTTGTAACTTAATTTTAGGTAAATAGGAATATTACCGTTATTTACTTTTTGCTTTAATTGATTAGGATAAAGCTTAAAACTGCATTTTTGTTGTCTTTTTTTCATGTTAAATGATTTTGGTGTCAAATTTCCAATGATTGGTGTCAGGATAGCGTTCCAAAATCAAACAAAAACTGTGGTTAAACGAGCAGGACTGAAAATAAAAATCCCTGTAACACAATGTATTACAGGGAATTGAGGAAAACTGAGATTTACTATGTGACCGCGTTAGGATTCAAACCTAAAACCCCCTCATCCGTAGTGAGGTACTCTATTCAGTTGAGCTACGCAGCCAGACCAGCATCAAAACCAAGGGCTTTTTTGCTATTGGATTGCAAAAATAGAGATTTATTTTATTGTACCCAACTCTTTACGCAATTTTGCATGAAATAATTAAATGAAACTTCAATTCTGGACCATCGGAAAAGCACACGAAAGCTATGTGAAAGAAGGGGTAGAATTGTTCACCAAACGCATCGCCAACTACTATCCCGTAGAATGGAACATTATTGCCATGCCCAAAAATGCGGCTACGCTATCAGAAAATGACCTCAAAAAAAAAGAAGGTGAAATCATTTTACTAGCTCTTCAAAAAGAAGATTACCTCGTTTTACTCGATGAAAGAGGCAAAGAATTGAAAAGCGAAGGGGTTGCTCAACTGATTCAGTCTAGAGCCAACGAAAGCGTTAAAAATATCATCTTTCTAATCGGTGGAGCTTATGGTGTTAGTGAAGCGGTGGCAAAAAGGGCCAACTTTACCTGGAGCCTATCGCCGCTGGTTTTTCCACACCAACTAGTGCGCCTACTGATAGCAGAACAAATTTATCGGGCCTGCTCGATCAACCGAAATGAAAAGTATCACCATCAATAACTATATTGCAATCAAACATTGTACATGAACACTCTTACCCTAACTGTTGGAATTATTGCCCTTACCTGCCTGATCAGCTTTTCTGCCTTTAGCAGCGAAAAAATAATGAATGACCTAATCATGTGGCCGGTTCAAGTGAAGGCGCGTAATCAATGGTATCGATTTGTTACTTCCGGATTTTTGCACGCCGACTGGATGCACCTAATATTTAATATGTTTACTTTATACATTTTTGGCCAGCAAATTGTAGAACCCGGCTGCGAACAATTGTCTGGCAAGTGGATGTACCTAGTTTTGTATTTTGGCGGGATGGTGATTGCAGATATTCCCAGCTACCTCAAACATAGAAATGATTACCATTATAGAAGTCTAGGTGCTTCGGGAGCCGTATCGGCAGTGGTTTTTGCAGGTATCTTGTTTTATCCCACCATGAAAATGGGTTTCTTCTTTATTCCTCCAATTATCCCTGCCTATATATTTGGACCATTGTACCTTCTGTATTGCGTATATGCAGCTAAACAAAGTCGCGATAACGTTAACCATGATGCGCATTTATGGGGTGCAATCTTTGGTCTGGCTTTTCCACTAGCCCTTCACCCCTATTTATTTCAGCGTATGATTGGATTAATACTAGGAACTTTTCAATAAGCGCAGCGAATAAATTTGTTGGGTGGCCTCACTGATCTTATAACGGTCATCAATGCGCATACCTACTACCCAAATGATTTTTTGATCCATTGCCACCACCCAAACATTTTCCTTTTGGGTAAGCGACAATTTTTGATCGCTTAAAAACCGACTCAGCTTCTTTTTCTTTTGCATACCTAGGGGATAAAAATAATCTCCTATTTTCCATTTACGTAGCAGCAAGGGAAAAGAAATTTTTGATAAATCCAACTGCGCAACCAAGGGGTCAAGGGTAATTTTATATGATCCGGAATCCACTGTTTCCATCGAAAGACTTCCAATTGAAAAAACAATTTCATTGTCCTTTTCTTCCATTAAAATATGGTTGGCCTCAACTGTCTGGATAGGTGAAATGATTATCCAGCCTCGGTTTTTGATGATTCGATGGGTTGCAGACTGAATATATTTACCCGTTTCACTTTTCAGTAATGTAATTGCCTCTTCTGTTTGATGGGCAGTAAAGCCAAATTCTTTTATGATCTCATGAAGTACCGTAACCAGTGGAACTGTCTTGAGTAATTTCAAAACAGGAATATGGATTTCCTTGCCGCGATACTCTAATAATTTTTTCTTGTATTGCTCAATTGACTGTTGAAATAAAATTTCTGTTTCTCTGAATCGCTGTATATTTTTCAACACATTATTAGTCGCCTCAGGAAAACTTTCGCTCACCAGCGGAAGAATGGTATTGCGAAAATAATTTCGGGTATAATCATTTTCAAGGTTAGTATGGTCCGTAACAAATTCAAGCCCCTGCTGCGCTGCATAGGTTTCCAACTCAGTCCGTCGAGCAAATAATAGGGGACGAATAATTTTACCTTGCTTTGATAAAATACCTTTTAGTCCAGCTATACCGGTACCTCTAAAAAAGTTCATCGTCACTGTCTCTATATTATCATCTGCATGATGCCCAGTCAGGATATAATTAAGTTTGGAAGCAACAGCTGGAGCGACTTCTTTTTGTATACTATTGATCAAACTATAAAACCATTCGTAGCGCAAATCCCTCGCAGCTGTTTCAATAGATTTTTTAGCCACTTTTGCATAACCCGCTGTATCAAATGTTTTCAAATGAAATGGTACGCCATATTTTTCTGCCAGCGCTATTACAAAAGCCTCATCCCGCTGGCTATCTGCACCCCTGAGTTGAAAATTACAATGCGCAATTTCAAAATCATAGCCCGCCTGTTTGCAAAGGGCACACAACACAACAGAATCTACCCCTCCACTAACGGCAAGCAGTAATCGATCCTTCGGTTCAAAGAGATGTTGGTTAAGTATGTAATGCTTAAATTTTTCTAAAAGCCCCATTATAAATGATTAAAAATAAAATTTGACCCTAAGGATCCAACCTTACAAAGTTGGTAAATGTCATAAAAATGCCCCTTATTCTTCAATATCTTCAAGCGCACCTTGCAATTCACTGTGGGAATGGTGATCGCCCGCCCTTTTCGCTTCTTCCATCCCCCTCCGATAGATCCGGATGGCTTTGTCAAAATCCCCTACCCGCTCTAATAATTTCCCCAAATGATAATATGAACCTACATAGGTAGGCTCACGGAGCAGTAATTCATTAAAAAGATTCCTTGCTTGCTCATCCTCCCCAATCTTGATATATTCCAGTGCCAACGCATGTTGCAGAAAACTATCCTTTCCAGAAGTCTCCATATATTCCAATAATTTTTTGATCCTGCTCATGCTACCCTTTTTATTAAAATTTTTATAATAAATTTATTGTACAAATGTTATCTTTGTTATTAGTTGCATAAACAACTTATTTCCGATTAATCAAATTTTTGAATATGAAAATATTAGTCTGCATCAGCAAAACACCAGACACCACTGCAAAAGTAACTTTCACAGCCAACAATACGAAATTCGCTGCGGAAGGGGTACAATGGATCATCAATCCCTACGATGAATGGTACGCTCTAGTTAAGGCAATCGAACTAAAGGAATCAGGAATTGCCAGCGCCATCCATTTGATCACCGTGGGCAATGCAGACTGCGATCCCATCATCCGCAAGGCACTGGCTTTGGGTGGTGATGAAGCCATTCGTGTAAATGCAGATAGCCAAGATAGTTATTATATTTCAGCACAAATAGCCGCGGTAGTCAAAGAAGGCAACTACGATCTGGTACTTACTGGTAAAGAAACCATCGATTACAATGGTTCTGCCATTGGTGGAATGGTAGCAGCCTTGTTAGACTGGTCTTTTATTTCACATGCCACCAAATTGGAACTTGTAAATAATCAGGCCACCCTGATAAAAGAAATGGAAGGTGGTGAACAAACCGATCAAGTGCAACTACCCATTGTAGTGAGTTGTCAAAAAGGAATGGCCGAACAACGCATACCCAATATGAAAGGCATTATGGGAGCAAGAAGCAAGCCATTAACTGTACGCGAGCCAATTGCAGCTGACACATTCACTTCCATCGTTCACTTCGACCTTCCACCAGCAAAAGCAGGTGTAAAGTTAGTTTCAGCCGATCATCCAGAAGAACTGGTGAGATTGCTACACGAAGAAGCGAAGCTGTTTTAACTAATTGAAAACTGAATAATGGATAACTGAAAACTGATAACTGATAACTGAATAACTGATAATTTTTATAATCACAATTTTTTTTATAATTTAATGTCAATATGAACTACCTATTATGATTTAAATTTTGGTTATGCGGGATAGTGTTTTACGCGTTAAAAGTTTTGATTTCGCCATTCGAATTGTCAATTTATACAAGTATCTCAAAAATGAATATGGTGAATATATCCTCTCGCAACAACTGATAAGAATCGGTACTTCCATAGGGGCAATTATTCGTGAAGCAGAGCATGCAGAGAGTTCAAGGGATTTTGTTCATAAATTAAGTATCGGCTTAAAAGAAGCCAATGAATCAAAATATTGGTTAGATCTTTTGTTT
>JBIKOV010000228.1:0-5295 GCA_044357815.1 Ferruginibacter sp.
TGATTCAAAGCACCTTGGGTACTTCCATCTGCAATATTAAAAATTACTGGAATACGTCCGGCAGCTACTTCAATAGCACTTTTAACTAATAACTCCTTTTCGTTATCAGTTAACACGCTAGATTCACCAAGTGAGCCTGCAATAACGACACCATTTACCCCGGCTGAAACTTGATCCTCAATGTTTTGTTTAAACAAGGGGAGATCTAATTCTTGAGTAGATGTCAACTTTGTAGTAAGTGCGGGAATAACTCCCTCCCATTTCATCATAAAATAAAATTTAGGTAAAAATAAAAAAACGAAAAATATAAGCCATTGCAGTTTTTAATTGATTCTTGTTGAATTTTAAGAATACTTTCATAAAGTAATAGATTAACTAAGGTCAATTGCTATTATGAATAAATGCAAGGGTAAATGTCAATGAAAGGGTATTAATTAATCCTTTACAATGTTTAAGAGTCCATTTCGCATTGCTCTTTGAGTAAAGTTGCAGGTCAATAGGATAAATAGTAGGATACTCCCCGATCTTTGGAAAGAATTTTAGCTTACTAATAAATGATTGCTTCTTTGAATTTTCATTAGTCAATGATGATTATCAATCATTTGTTTTGAAGTGCTAGTAGCCCAGCGGCAGCAGATTGCCTATCAGCGTTCTTTTTTTTATACTCCTACTTTGGTGGGCAGAATGAAGTGATTGATAGGCTATTTACCCAATGTAAAACTTACCATACTATTGAAGGTCTTATTAAAGAACTTTACTATTTTTCACTGCTTTCCGATAACAGTTTTTTGACTATTTTACTTAAAATCCTTTTTTTGCATTCCTTCTTCCTTCAATATATTCATCCAGCATGCCATTAAGCTGTATTAGTTTTTCAGGCTCTTTTTCTTGCACATTATTTTTTTCATAGGGGTCTAGTGCAAGATTATATAGCTGGTCAGGCGCATCTGAAACGGAATTTTCATTTTTCGAAATAGCTGAATTCTTTGTGCCACTGATGAGTTTCCAATCACCTTGTCTTATTGCAAATACACCGGCTCCTGAATGATATACTCTAACATTATCTTTGGAATGACTTACTTTTTTTCCAAAAAGAGAAGGTAATACATTATAACTGTCTTCAGCTTCAGTAGGTTTAATTTTTGTTGAAGTAAGTGTTGCAAAAGTTGCAAACATATCTGTTAGGCTTATCTGTTCGATGCTTGCAGAACCTTTTTTTATTTTTCCGGGCCATCGTGCAATAAAAGGAACACGGTGCCCACCCTCTAGCGCATCTGTTTTGTAGCCTCTGAAATTTGCTTCCGACTTATGACCATTAACTCCTTTTATTGCGCCATTATCACTTGTAACGATAAATAATGTGTTTTTACTCAACCCGTATTTCTCAAGTGTTTCATTTATTAGCCCAACGCTCCAGTCTACTACAGTTACCAAGTCGCCCCGGGGACCTGCATTACTTTTTCCTTCGGCAAAAGCGGGAGGAATAAATGGATTGTGAGGGGAAGACAAAGCAAGGTATAGAAAGAAAGGGCTATCCTTTGATTCTTTCAAATGATTATCTATAAAATCAATTGCCTTGTAAGTAAAAACAGAATCTACGTTTTTAATTGAAAAATCAGGAGCAGTTAAACCTGGCGCAAATCCCGGCAACCCAAAATATTCTGGTGGGCTTGGCTTATCAGGGATACCAACTGTTTTGTTGTTTTCAATATAACAATAAGGAGGATCGCTTGTGGAACAGCCCAATGTTATAAAAGAATAATTAAAACCTAGCTCATTTGGCCCTCCTGAAGTCGACTTAGTGAAATCAATATTTCGTTCATTTTCCATAAGGACAGTCGGGTCGTCTTTCCAGTTATCTTTATCATCTTTGATCACGTATCCATTTTTGGTTTGCCAATTTAATCCAAGATGCCATTTTCCTATACAGGCTGTTGAATAACCTTTGTTTTGTAAAAGAGAGCCAACAGTTGACTGCCCTTTTTCTATAAGCGGTGTTTCATCGTATCCTAAAATCACCCACTTTTTTACCCTTGTTTTCCAGCAATACCTGCCTGTTAACAAACCATACCGAGTGGGGGTACACATTGCAGCGGGGCTATGAGCATCTGTAAACATGATGCCTTCCGAAGCAAGTTTATCAATATTGGGGGTTTGTATTTTTGATTCCTTGTTATAGCAACTTACATCACCATACCCCATATCATCCGCAAGTATAAAAACGATATTGGGCAAACCAGTTGATCCGCTATTATTTTGTCCAAAAGCCTGGTTTATGGAAATAAACACAGCCATTGTTACAATAAAACGGAAAATATGCATCTTATTTTTTTTTGCCATCAGTATGTTTTTTTTGTGGCTCGATATAATAGCGAACAGTCCTTGATTAATAATGCCCCCATAAAAGTAAATTTATTCAGACGCTGGGAAATCTACATCGGATCCCACCAAACTCCTTTACCAAATTTTTCATCCGTAATGCCTGGCTGAGCCGCAAGAGCTGCTTTAAGACTAACTGGATTTGATATAGCTTCAATGTATGGGTATGGAAAGCGTTTGATTACGCCCTTGCCAGGGAAGAAATTCCCTACTGGCTCAGTTGTTGCAACTTTTACAGGATAACCAGTACGGCGTACTTCGGCCCATCCTTGTATACCATCTGGGTATAAGGCAATCCATTTTTGGTCTCCAATAAGTTCTCGTTGTGGAGTACCTCCCGCAAAATCAACTAGCGGATTTGTCAAATAGCTGCCTAGTAAACCGCCATATTCTGTGATACTAGCAGTTATGGCAGCCTCATAGGCTAGTTTAGCTGTTGTGCCTACACTCCAACCGTTTAATGCTGCTTCAGCAATGATAAACATTATTTCGGAGTACCTGATTAATCTTGAAGGGGTGTTTTCACTTTGAAACTTAGCAATCCCTACCAATGATAGATTCGGTGAAGTTTGCCCAAGTGTACCAAGTGGTAAACCTGCGTATACATTAGGGGAGTTAATAGATTTTTCAGCATAAAGAGGAAGTCTTGGGTCATTTCTTGTATTAAGAAAGTTGATCACGGATGCTTCTACAACTACTTCACTTTTTGAGTAATTTATCGGATTCATCCATTGAGGGCTTCTATAATTAGCATCACCCACAATCCAGTTCATATAGGCGTTATCGGTATTAGAAGAGATTAGTGGAAAGTTGGTAGGGTCTGCAACAATTTGTTCAATTCCTAGTTTTGAAATAGCTGGCTCCACCAGCGATATTCTCATGTAGATTCTCAGCAATAAAGAACTGGCAAATTTTTTCCACTTTAACATATTTCCACCAAAAAGAATATCAGCAGTACCTATGCTGGTGGTCACATTAATCATTGAATTGGCTTCTTTGAGTTTGTCAATCAAGCTCAGGTAAATGCTTTTTTGGGAATCATATTTAGGGTACACAATTGTCGGATTATCTATATTCCTCAACGCTTCGGAATAGGGGATATCACCATACAAATCGGTTAAATTTTGATACGCATAAGCAGTGAGTATTTTTGTAACCGCTACCGTATTTAAATCGTTTGCTGCCTGGGCCTTTTGCATAGCAAGTTTCAAATCCTTAATATGCCCTGAATAGGCATCGAAATTCGTTAAACTTCCATCCAACGAATATTGGTCATTCTGAGCATAAATAGTTCTTGCCCGGTATCTTGCCCAATTATCACAGTAAATATTGGTATAATATGCACGGGAAATACTATTAATTGAATTAGTCAAGAGCGCTTTGTATGGCACATTAGTAACCTGATTGGGATTTACATTCAATGCAGGAAAATCCTTTGTGCAATTGCTGGCTGTGAGAGCAAGCATGAGCGGGAAACAAATTTTGATTATATTTTTTTCCATTTTTTTACTTTTTAAGTTTACGTTTAATTCATTTTACTCGGTGTATCAAAAAGAAAGTTTGATGCTGAATCCTATATTTCTTGAAGTAGGAATTGGCGCAAATTCAGTACCCTGTGAAGTGATATCTGAACTATTGCTAGAAGCTTCCGGATCAATATTAGGAATCTGTTTATACAGAATTGCAAGATTTCGTCCAAACAAGGATACATCTGCTGCTTTTAATTTAAGCTTGCTGACAATTTTTGATGGTAAAGAATAAGATAGGTTTATTTCCCGTAGTTTTATAAAATCAGATTTATACAACCATCTTTCCCCTCTAGCAAAAGCGTTATACCTGTTGGTAAAAGCATCTATATAAACATCGTTTTTTCTGCCATCAGCAAATACTCCTTCATATAAAACTCCCCCACCTTTTGATACAGGTTCACGCATTCCAACACCTTTTTGGTTTAAGGCTACCGTTTCGATAAATGCACCGGTTTGCCATGCATTCCAGTTAGATCTTGAAAATATTTTACCTCCCATTCTTCCATCAATTAGGAAACCTAAAGAAATCGCCTTATAACTTACTGAATTCATTATCCCACCAAACCATTCAGGCATGATATTTCCTATCGGCACTACTCCAGCGGTTTGTAAAGGAATTCCATTGGCCCCAACAATCTTGTTTCCGTTCTTGTCATACTCAAATCCCCTACCCATCATAGTTCCATAAGCTCCCCCTACAGGCGCCACAATCGTTAGTGGAGCAAATGCATTACTCAATTGATAAGATTTAAGATCTCCGGCAAGTGCAATGATTTTATTTTTGTTGCTGCTCCAATTCACAGTAACGTTCCATGAAAAATCATTTGTTTTTATAGGAGTTCCAGTAAGGATTACTTCAATTCCTTTATTTTCAACATCACCAGCATTTATTGTTTGCTGGTTATCACCAGATGCGGAACTGGTAGTTATATTCAGAATTTGGTTTCGGGTATTGGATTTATACAACGAAACATCAATACCAATTCGGTTTTTAAGAAATTTCAATTCTGCCCCTAATTCTATAGAAGTGATAAGTTCATTTTTCAAATCCAACGGTGGAAGTACATTGCTCTGACTATATGATGGATTGGAGCCAAAAGGCAGAGAATACGTATATGTCCGGTCAAGCATATATGAATTGGCATCATTACCTACTTGTGCCCATCCCATCCGCAGTTTTCCATAACTCAAATATTTTTCATTCAAATGTAAGTTTTGAGAAAATATCCAACTACCTGTAGCAGATGGATAGAAATAGGAATTATTCTTTGAAGGCAGTGTAGAAGACCAGTCGTTTCTACCGGTTAAGTCAACAAATAACTGTCCTTTATAATCAAAAGAAAAAGCTGCAAATGTACTTTGTATTTCTTTTTCTGAAATGGAATAA
>JBIKOV010000044.1:0-18589 GCA_044357815.1 Ferruginibacter sp.
TACCAGTTATACTTCCAACTATTGGATTGGTAACCGTTAAGTTCGCTAATGTACCCACACTCGTTAAACTAGATCCTGTTACGGTTGATTTTAAGGTGGTGCCTGTTAATTGTTCTGCAGCTGCTGCTACTGATATATCCCCAGTTCCATCAAATGATACTCCGTTAATATTTCTGGCAGTAGCCAGTTTTGTTGCCGTTGCAGCGTTACCAAAAATATTGGTTTGATCACCTGTGTTTACACCGGATAAATTATTTAGGGTAGCTACAGGAGTAGTTAGTCCGGTAAGATTACTCGCCGTTGCTGCATTACCCGTTACGCTCCCAACAATGGGATTGGTAACCGTTAAATTAGTTAATGTGCCCACACTCGTTAAACTAGAACCCGTTACTGTTGATTTTAAAGTATTACCTGTTAATGTTCCCGCATCCGCAGTAACCGTAATATCACCAGTTCCATCAAATGATACTCCATTGATATTTTTTGGTGTTTCTAATTTAGTAGCCGTGGCCGCGTTGCCCGTAGTTTTTTGATTGAATGTTGGAAAGTTGGTTAAACCAGCAGCACTTCCAGTGGGTGTTAAATAATCGGTGCCCGCTACCGCAATACTCGGCACTCCAGTTGTTGTGGTATTTTTCAATATCCCTGTTGCCAAGCCCGATAAAGCGGTTCCATTAATTTGTTTTACTGTAGTGGCATTTCCCACGCTCGTTACATCGCCACTTAAATTAGCATTGGTGGTAACGGTAGATGCAAGTGTTGCTGTTGCTGCGTTACCCGTTACACTTCCTGCTATTGGATTGGTAACCGTTAAATTAGTTAATGTTCCCAAACTCGTTAAACTAGATCCTGTTACCGTTGATTTTATATTGGTACCCGTTAATAGTTCTGCAGATGCAGCGGCAGCAATCGAAATATCTGCGCTGCCATCAAATGCTACTCCATTGATGTTTTTTGGGGCTGCTAGTTTATTGGCGGTAGTTGCGTTGCCTGCCGTAGCCGCATTGAATGCATAGGGAACGCTCACCAATTGAACGGTACCCAAGTTCAAATAATTATTATTGGATGCAGGATCTATCTCCACCTGCAAATATTTATCGCCCGAAAGCCAGTTTACACTACCAAGGGTGCCCGTAGAACTAGTAGTACCCGCACTACCAATCTGTACAGAAAATAAGCCACCCAAATTGGTAGTAATGGGGCGGGTTTCGGAGTATACTACCATACCCGAAGCTGAAAGATTATGAACAGACAATCGAAGATTCATCGCCTGGTTGGGCAATGGATTACCCACGGCATTGCGAGCTACCCCCTGATAGTTCAATAAATTAGGCGCCTGCGCAAAAACACCAAAGCCGATGGCAAGCAGGCAAATAATTAGGAGAATTTTATTAGTGCGATAGGATATTGGTTGCATTGGTTAGTGAGTTTAGAGTTGTATTTATAAATGATGGTGTTATTAAATTTGAGTTTAGTGGGGTATTCTTTTTTTTTGGACTTTTAAATTTGGGTTTAGATGTTTAGGGGTTTAGGCCTATTATCATTTATCCATTATTCATTTATCCATTTTTCATTTATCCATTTTTCAACAAGCATTTAAAACCTTTCAGTTTTCAGTTAACCAGTTATCAGTTAAAAAATCAGTTACCCTTCACTATCCGATACGCTCCTTTCTTCATCAATACCCCTGTAATTGGGTGTGTTTGCCGGATATTTACAATATACTGTCCAGCTGGTAAGCCGCTAAGGTTCCATTTTTGTAGTGCGCCCATGCCTGTATAGTTGAGCTGAATTTCTTTTATTTTATTGCCCCTGCCATCCAATAATTCAAGCTGTAGTTTACCCTTGTTAGCATGAAGGATATTAATATCCAACCTATCTATCAAAGGATTGGGACCCACCCTGATTTCATCGGGTAAAAAGTTGGCGACCATATTGGCTTCCGGCTGGTTTTCTACTTGGTATTGCAGTAGTCCATTGGTTACAAGAAGATTACCATATCCCATCGTATTAATGGCAGCTGACTCTCCTACACTCCAGTCAAAATGATAACTCCCTATTGCAGTCGTTTTGCCGGCAACATTGACAATGGATGGAAAGCCGGTTTGGGAATAACTGACACCCTGAAAAAAGATTATCAGCAAGAGAATGAAGACTGGCACCCTGAAAAAAAAATCACCCCATCTAGCTGTTGAAAAACAAGTGTTTTTCCAGTAGGTTTGAAAACAAGTGAATTGGATATTGGATACCATGATGCCTATTTTGGTTATTCAGGAATATTGAATGATAAAATTGAGCTATTTAAAACCATCCGCACCCCACATAAACTTGTGGGATAGTGTCTCGCTATACTGTAAGAACTTTACCATTAGCAATTGCAAGGCTCCTGTTAAATAGAAAGCCAAAAGTAGAAAGTAAATACGCTCAAAAAATTGTAATTTCAATGTTCCAATAAAATCCATCATGTCTATACCATATCCACTAAATGCGGCAATATGCCAGATTGGGATCATTGAAGATGACCTGTTGTTTTCCAATAATCTTGCCACCTATTTGCTAAAAGACAATTCCTTTTCAGTCTGTATGCAAACTAATTCCGTGAAACAAGCGATAAAATATTTGAATACCCCTGCTGCTACAATACCAGACGTATTGCTATTGGATATCCACCTTCCAGGACAAATGGGTTGCGAGGCTATTGAGCTGATGAAAGAATATAACCCTGCAATGGTGGTGGTAATGCTTACGCTGGAAGATAGTCAGGAAAGGATACACGAATCTTTTGCAAATGGGGCAGATGGTTATTTACTAAAAACAGAAAGCCTAAGAGGAATCTACACCCAAGTGATCAACATGGTTCAGTTCAAACAGCCTGCCATCAGCGGGGCTGCCTTCAAAACCATAGTGCAAAAAAATAAAAAAAGCTCTCCTGTAATGTTACAAAAGCTTACCCCAAAAGAAAAAAGAATTGCTGAATTAGTGGTAAAGGGGCTTACCAACAAAGAAATAGCCTACCAATTAAAGTTGAGTCCAAATACCATTTTGTACCATATGAAAAACATTTACCCAAAACTCCACATCAATACAAGGGTTGAATTAGTAAAACTCTCTCTGAAAAAATGAGTACGCATTCAAGCTTTATTGGATTATTGTTTACCTGCCTAGTTTTAAGCACAAGCCTGAAGGCGCAGGAGTTACATATCGATAATCGAAGTACCATTTACAATTTAATGGAAACTGCAAAATGGTTTGCGGATACTAATGCTAAACTATCCTATCAAGATCTTGCCGATGCCGATAGCTTCCGCTTGGCACTAGGTAATGACCCCGTCATTAATTTCGGCCTCACCAAAGCGGCCATCTGGTGCCGGATTTCCGTCACCAATACTACCCAATTACCACTACAAATTGCGATTGCCAATAGTAATATTGACAGTATCCAACTCTACTACCAATACCAAAATCAATGGCAGGTATTATCGGCAGGGCATAAGGTTGTCCATTGGGATGCTATCGAACAAAAACCTTTTTATGTATTCAATCTGCCCGCTTTTGACCAGCGAACAAGGATATGGATTCGGTTCAAATCAAACAATACCCTAGTAATTCCTTTATTTGTTGGTACAAGTAGAGCGATGGAAAAAAAAATGAACAATCACCTGCTTGAGGAAGGACTTTTTGCAGGCATATTTATCGCATTATTTATTTATAACCTGTTATTTTGGCTAACTACTCGACTAAGGATCTATTTGTATTATTTACTTTTTGTTGGTTTCTCTGCAGCATATATCCTTTTATACATCCGGGGATTAGCTCATTTATTTAACCGCTCCATTGTAGATTGGATTGCTAGCTATGCTTTTAGTATCAGCAATCTCGCGTATTTCTTTGCCGTCAGTTTTTCTAGGTCATTTCTTAATAAATCAATGAATCGTTGGATTGTGCTGACGAGCAAATTTTTGCAAATCGTAATTGTAGTTAACATTGTTGCTAACCTTATAGGGTTTTATGAGATATCCCTTAAAGGTACCCAGCTCATTAGTTTTACTTATATTATTATAGTGATTTTGATGGCTGCTAATAGCTATAAGAATGGATATAAACTGGCTAAATTTTTCCTGATTGGATGGGGGCTTTTTTTGAGTACGCTGCTAATTTTCTCACTAGCAATTATCAAACTGCTGCCCTTCAGTCTATTCATCATGCAACTTCCACAATTTGGATTGTCATTGGAATTATTTTGGTTGTCCTTTTTTTTAGGGCATAGTTTTAATGTACTAAAAAAAGAAAAAAATGAATTGCAAAAAAAATCATTGGACATCATTACAGCCAAAAAAGAAGAGCTAGAAATAATTGTTTCCGAAAGAACCATGGACCTTTTAAATAGCAACCAAATTAAGGATAAAATATTGGCTAGCATTTCCCACGACCTGCGCATGCCCCTAGTAAACACATTGGGTATTTTGGAGCTCATGGAAAACGGACTTATTAAACCAAAAGAAAGCAAGTTAAAAATTACACAAGTAAAATTAAGTATTGTTGAAATTGCCAATACTATGCACAACTTAATCAAATGGTCGGCCGTGCAACTTGGCCAATACAAGCCGAATCCAGAGCTAGTTGACCTTTCGGAAATGCTTGGCGAAACCTTAAAATTATATACGCTCTCGATCATCCAAAAATCAATTCAGGTCACCATCAATTGCCATTTTGCCAGGGTATTGATTGATCGGGAACAATTGAAAATAATCTTGAGGAATTTGATTGACAACGCTGTAAAATATAATAACCAGGAGGGCAAGGTGCACATTGATTGCTATCAACGCCCCGATCAACCAACGTTGGTAATGGTTTCCGTCAGCAATAGTCACCCGTATTCTCACGAAAATCTAGCCCCCCTTTTTGAGGAGGGCAAAATAATACACCCTTCCACTGGAAATGGGCTGCAATATTCTGGACTGGGCCTACACTTATGCCGAGATTTTTTAGCCATCAATGGCTCGAAACTCATTGTAGAAATTAAAAATGGACTATGGGTCAGTAGTTTTGAGCTCCCTGTACCAGCTCCTGCCAATCATTGATCCAAATTCTAGGAAAGGCTCCTAGGGGTATCTCAAATCTATACTGCAGCTCTGGGGTAGAGGAAGCAGTTGCTTATATAAAAAACAGTATTGAGAAATTCAAACTACAAACTGAAAAACCGTATCTACCATTCAGGTGGTTATTAGAGCATCCTTTTTCACAAAAAAAATATTGAAAATAATTATTCTCTTTACTTGAACCCATCTCCCAGAAAGAAGGCAATGCATTCTACTGAATCAAACGGGTAAAAAATGAATTTAATTCAAAAATTAAACTTTGAATCCTATTTAATTAAAAAAATTTCAGTAAAACGGATTTAAAAAAAGGTAGCGCAGCTAAGTAATTGGAGTATTGATCATAATATCAACTCGAACAAAAAATAATCATTGTTCATCTCAAAAAAATTCCAACCAAGTTTACTGTGTATCCTAACAGAACGTTGATTTTGCTTACTTACAGTCGAAAGTAAAATATCATACTTCGTATTGAAATACTTTTTATACGCTTTTTGAGCGGTTACTATAAAATAAGTGCCCTGCAACTCAGTATCTAATAATATCTGGAGACTATAGCCAATCCTTTTGGATTCCAGATTAGGTTTGACATTCGCATATGCGCTTTGAACATGCGCAATATGCTCAGTTTTCATTACCATATTTACCAATACATACCCCCCAATTTTTTGGTCTGCATGCTCAAACACTAACACATCTGCATTATTGACGGCATTTGTAAAAAAATCATTGTCGTAAACTACCGAAAGAAAACCGTTGTCAAGCGAAGTTAAATTCTTATTGTTCCACTTATGATTGAGCATTTTAAGATTAGTGATATCATCTAGTTCCGCAGTCCGGATAGTGATTTCATATTTGCCGAAATGCTTTTCATTGAACTTATTCATTACAAACTATTTTAAAAAAGATAACGTTGAGTAATAATAACATCACTTAACAAATTTCGTAAAATTACTTTATAGGCTATCTCCACTTAAGAAAGGCATTTCGATACATCCCACCTCAAAGTGATAGGACAGCTAATACTGCACCAATTTGTCAAACTTACAAATTGAGAAATAAACAAAGTCCATAACAATCGATCTTGTACTGAGTACCGCCGAAGGTAAATGGCATTTCCCTTTCTTGGCCATTCTGCTGCTCCCCACTAATAGATGATGTAAGCGGAGATGTTTTTTTAATAACTGTATCACTCTTTACACCCCAGGCAAAAAGCATGTCAAAAATACTCGACTTTGCCGAGTCTGCTGGCAATGACAAACGAATGGTCATCATATCTAACTTAGCTTGGTAAGCAGCAAGCTCTTTTTCATTTTGAAAAGAGGACAGTGATGCAAGTCGGAAATTTTTATTGCCTTTAAAAACATCTAATAACCTAGCATCTCCCGTTAAGGCTACATAGGCCTTTGCAGCCACTGACTTGATATGAGCATCCACGAGATTAAAATTTTTCATCACAATATCCTTCAACCTCATATCCGGCCCCAAATGGTTAAAAAAGAAATACTCATTTAATTTTTCCTTTTTTGCAGATAGTGATAAATCCATTAATAACGGTACGGCCATTTTTTTCATCTCACTGTCTAGTATATTTTCGAGCAACTCAACAGCGAACACTTCATTTTCGGGGGTTTGCGACCTCTTTAACCAAATTTCTTCGGTAATATTGATCCCTACTGGATCGTACAATATTTTAAATAATTGAAATAGCTGAACAATTTTTTGTTCCCTTAGGTTGGTAAGCAGACCATCCATTTCAATATTGTCAAGCTTAGCTATATCTGATAGTGAGCACTCTATCCAGATAATATCCTCAATACAATCTTTACAAAGACCCGAAAAATAAAACCGATCGGCAGCATTACATTGAACGGGTACTTGATTAATATTTTTTAATAACTCATATTGAAGGATGCTACTCAAAGATTCGAAATTGTCTCTCAGTAATTTAAACTTCAGTTCATCAGTAAGAAAACGACTGTATTGAATCACCGACATTCTCGATAGAAAATTTTCATTGGTGAACAAAAGGGTACTACACTTACTTACAAATGGCCCCTGCTCCATTTGTAAATTATCTCTAAAAGCAAGCGGATTGTAATGAATAATTTGCTGGGCAAAAAACGCCTCGTTACCGCTCTGCAATTGACTATCGAATTTGGTCACCGTTTCCAAAAGTGACAAACACTCCTGGTCCATTTGCACCTCTGAATTAAATTGAGCAACCCAATGTTGAGTGTTGGTTAATTCCAATTTTGCATCCAATACTACCGCATCAGTATTTTTTAGAAATGCCTGTATTTTTTGTCTGTACTGACTGTAAAGCTTGTTCGAAAATAACAACCAAAGGATGTAAAAAAAAAGGCAACAACCTGTAAGTACATAAAGGCTAAGATAAAGATCATAGCCCCTGAAAAGAAAAGACAATAACAGTAGAATCAGCCCCGAGGCAATGGTAGCAACCTGAGTCAGTGAGCCATCAATGAGTGTTTGCAATTTTACCCTTTCGTCTGGCTGGGTTACTTGATACAAAACCCTCATACTAGGGATGGTGATTCCCTTTCTGACCACCCGCTCCAGCCATTTATTGAGCAGTAAGAAGGCTATGATGAATATATATACTGAGTTAAAAATGGTACCGGATGTAAACCCTAAAATAGCACTACCCACCAGCAATAAAGGAAGTAGTAGCAAGGATAGTTTCATTCCTAAAATATTCAGGAATCGGGAAGAGAATAAGGAAAAAAGGAGTTCCCCCAATTTGATTACTGTAAAGATTGCTGACACAACAATAGCTGTTTCAATATTATTTTCTGTTGCAACAAATTTCACCGACAAGAGGTAGGCATAATCAGCCAAATAAATGGCTATCACAGAAAAAAGGGTACATACCCCCAACATTAGAAAATACCTATCCTTCCACAAATAATAGAAATTGATTGCAACTGGAGATTTGGACAATTGAATTTGTGAACCCACTGAAGGATTGGAGCCCGCTAGCTTGAATATAGGAATAAGGGAAACCAATATGGCAACTGCGGTAACCAATAAAAGATAATGGCTAGACCCCAGTATTTTTACTAAAATTGGAATAGTCAAATACGCCAAAATAGAGGAGATCACTTCCCCCAGCCCAATGAATGCAAGCAGACGTTTACTTTGAGCAAGGTTAAAAATGCGTAGGCTAATGGTAGAATAGGTAAGTGAAAACAGCGATGAAAATGGCGTTATACAAACAAACCCTACAAAAGCCACCAAATGAGTGATTACATCAGTTACATTACCAAAAATACGAGCTGTAAATAACCCAATACAAATAATTGAATAAAATGTACTACTGATAACTATACTGGTGATTAATCCATAATGATGCAATAATTTCTTGTAAAGCATTACAATTAAATACCCCACTAGGCCAGACAGAATATATGCAAACGGTAATTGAGACAGACTCAATTGCTTAATAAAAAAGCTACTAGTAGATACGAAAAAAAAGGAGGTAGCTAATCCCGTTAGAAAAGATTGCAGAAACAGTCGGTAAACAGTTGCTTTTTCGGACTGCTTAATATCTATATTAAAACGATGGAGAATAAACTTCACGTATTGTTATTTACTAATGTTAAAGATCAATTGTCCCTGAAACATTCGGCCATATTGAGGTATGATGGAGGCATAGGTTATATTGTCTGCCGAACGTATACCTGGGGAATAATAAAGCTTGTCAAATAGATTGGTACAACCTGCCTGAAGCCTTACCCAAGAATACACCTGGAATCCTACATTAATATGGAAGATTGTAAATCCATCGATGAGGGATAAAGGGTTGTCAGCCACACTTGTTGTACTTCCTGTAGGCTTGCTTCCTACTCCATTTACCCTAAAATTCAGGTTAAGCCGATCTCCAGGCAATAAGGTGACATTTACGCCCAGATTGGCCGAATAATCTGCTATATCACCCGTACGCTTTGTTATAGAATCGGCTTTTGTTATATTGGATTGCAGGGTAACTGTTGGATTTGTGTAGGTTGCATTTCCAAAAAGGGAAAACGTTTTATTTAGCTGAATTTGCGTACTCAACTGTAACCCCGAAATATTTGATTTACCTAGAGCGTCAAAACGATTGGTAAGAACTCCGGTATTGGGCATAGTGTAACTAACCAATGCAAGGGTATTGTTATAAAAGGCCTTATAATAAGCCAACTGCACAAATGAAGCAGGATTGTTTTTCTTGAAGTTGAATTGTGCAGAAAATTCTAGATTTTTAACTTTTTCCGGTTGTAGAGTGGGATTGTTGGCCAACCTGGCTGCAGAATAAGAAAATTTATTAAAGCTGGATGCATCCATGAATGCTTCAGCATAGATGGCTTTAAAAACCATTTTTCCCGGGTAGTATACTACAGCGAAACGCGGATTGAAGATGGATCCATAACCAGCTACTTCCCTGAACCTGTTAAAATCCCAGCGATAAGCCGCCGATACATTAAGGTTTCTTTTCGGGTCCTGAAAATTTAACTGCGAATAAGCACCTACAGTGTAAGGAATAAAATTATTACCTCCCGGCAGCAGGTTTCCATTGCTAACCAATCCAAACTGCATAGCAGGATCAACGGAACCTTTCGCATAATCACCTTGGTTATTCCCTGTCCTGAATTCCCCTCCACTATTCAAATCAAATTTTTCATTGAATTTGTATTGCAATTTAAACTCAGTCTTAAACTGGTTAGAACCCACGAAATAAAAAGTAGGGGCAAAAGTAGGTAATTTGGTACCATTGCTTTTTACTAGATCATAAAAGGAAATAGCTTTATTTCCATAGCCCCTAAAACTGGTTGATTTAGAGTTATCGCCCATATCGGTTCCCCTAAAATACGTGAAATTCGAGAAGGTTACCCGCTCGGAAATAATCTTTTCGTACTTGCAATAAATATAATATTGACGCATTTGCCAGTTGGTCAATGCACTATTGACTGTTACTGCTCGATTTACATAATCGCCGATCGAACCTTCATTTTTATTCCAATATTCAAATCCAAAATTAAAATCTCCAAAACGAGCTTTTCCAGAAAAATAAATATCATTAATTGAGTTGTCAAATACCGCCGTGTTGACCCCTCTAAAAGGGCCTGCATAGCCTATATTATCAAGTTCACCCGCTTTGGCCAATGCATACGGAGAGGCGAAGAGGGAACTCGAATCGGGACTGATTCCGAAATATGTTTTAGTAGGATCCGCACTCAAAAACTTGAGAACAGTGTCGCGTTTGGGATTTTTAATCAAGAAATTCTTGCTATAAACACTAGATTCTTGGCTAATAGGGCCATTCCACCTGCTATATTTTGACAGATCAAGATTATCTGATTTGTATACCCTTCCAGTTAAAGAAAAGAAAACGTCCTTATTAACATGCTTTGAAATATTAAGGTCAAGATAACGGGTATTAAGCGAACTTTTTCCAGAGGATATATTTACTGAAAGCGTCTTAGCCTTAGCTCCACTTGCATTTCTGCTGAAAGGGAAATAATCCTCTTCATTTTTAGTTACGATATTAATTACCCCCACAAATGCATTGGCACCGTAAATAGTGGAAGCCGGACCATAAATCACTTCTACCCGCTTTACATTGATTACAGGAAACTGCTTACTGATCATGGCGGCATTGGACCATATTTCATTACTTTCAACACCATCTACTAGCAGCAAGGTCCTTTCTGTCATAGTTGCAGAGCGATAGCCTCGCTGGTAAACAGTAGAAAAGGTAATGCCAAAATTTCTTGAGATATCAAATCCAGGCAGATCGTATAAAACTGATTCGATATCTTGATAGCCTCTGTTTTGAATATCTTTTGCTGTAATAATTTGAATGGTAGCGGGCGCTAAATTAATATCTTCCGCCTTTTTAGAAACCGAAGAAATTAAGTTGGCACGCAACACTTGTCGGATATACAACACCTCCAACCTAAAACGAATAGGATCGTTTGCATAAGGTTCAAAATTATCTTGCAATAGCAGCAGCTTTTTAATGTTGTTATCGGCCAACCCTACAGAGTCCTTTGCCAAATAACTCATCGAAAGCAAGCGGTATGCCTGGAATTTTTCATTATAATTAAAACCATTTACACCCAGGCATTTTTCTAATGTAGCTACACATTCTTCAAAACGACCAATGGAATAGTAATCTCCGGCGGCATCCAGCGAGGAAGCGCCACAATGATCCTGAGCACTCACTGTTGCAAACGGTATTGCAAGTACGAAAAAAAAGGGCATCAAACGATTCAATAAAAACTTCGGCATACAATTATTTTTTACTCAAATTTTGGTATAAATCGGCCATCACAGGTTTCCAGGCAATTAAGCGGTTATCTTCACTACATGAAATAAGCCACTGGGCATCTGCACTATATTGAACTCCGTAAATCCATTTTGCATGACCTTTTAAGGTTAACACGTCTTCAGTATTCTTTTCGCTAAATAAAGAACGGACATCAATCAGTTTAATAGTCTGGTCTCCACTTCCACTTGCCAGTTGAAGACGACCTGTACTGACTTTAGCGAATCGAAGAGAATTTACACTCGACAAATGCAAAGCAGGACTTACTTCCTTTTTGGCTTTGATATCCCGAATCCATACACGCCCATCATAGGTTCCGGCAGCAAGAAACGCTTCGGAATCATCGACTGCCAGACTAATTATTTTAGAATTCACCTTAAAGATATTGACTGCTGGCTTTCCCAGCTCCTGCCAATTGTTATACAAAGAAATCGTATTTCCAGAAGCAGTATACACATGCCCAGATTTTGTCATCAACATATCCGTGATATTGGAAGACTTAATCGTAAATGTTGGAGAAATGGTAGCACCGATTTTATAATTGGTAATACCTACATTACTTAACAATAAAAAACCGTCTGAACCAGTAAACACTAAGGCCCTTGCAAACCCTGCAAATGTAAATGCTGAAATTACCTTGAACTGACTAGCTGAAGAGATGTCTACTAAAAATCCATGCTCACTGGCAGTAAGTACCAACAATTTGGTGCCATCCGCAGAGCAAGCTATTGTTCGGATAGGCTCATTAAAATTATAGCTTGCCTTCGACTGCCATCCACTTGCAGTCATATCAGCAGAAAGTAACATCCCTTGCTCATCGCCGGAGAAAAAAGTGGAGGTAGCGGGTTTACCACACACCACCCTTACTGGGTACTTGTGTTGAAAAAGTTGGTTACGCAACTGAAAGTCGGAGACCCAGTTGGATTGAAGTGCATTAAATATGTCTGAATTTTGAATCGGTCCCTTGTTGTTAGCATTTAATTGATATGCTTCAATGGCCCTCAGCTTGCTTTGTTCCACCTTTTTCTCATTCAATAACAATAAGGACTCATAGGCAAGATTTCTACTTTCAGAAAGGTCCTTCAAACGGTTCGAAGTCTTCTTTTCATCATTGGCTAGTTGCTCATTAGCAATAGCGAGCGCTGTCTGCTTTTGTGCGATTGTTTGCTGCTCCCGGGCAAGCTTTTCACTAGCCTGAGCGGCTAATCGCTCCCTTTCTGCATAAGCCTGTTGCTGTTCCGCAATCGTCTTTTGAACAATAGCTTCCTGTCTGCTTCGCTCTGCTTTTATTTTTTCTCTATCAGCAATATTTTTTTGCTCAATGGCTGCCTCCTTACTTTTTACGGCAGACTGCTTTTCCATGACCGCCACTTCTTTACTTTCTTCGGCCTTTTTCTTTTCAACAACTGCCAAATGCTGACTTTGCTCAGCCTCAACGGTTTTCTTTTGGGCGATGGTTGTTTGGGTGGCAGCTTCAATTTTGAGTTGATACGCTATAAGGGCCAAAAACAAAGCAACCACTGCAACTAGCGACACAATGATCGCTACCCTCCTAACCCTGCGTAACCTGCGTTTCTGCAATTCTTCCTTATGCAGAATTTCCTGTTCAAATTGCTGTTTGCTATATTCTAGAAAGTGAATGGCCTTTTCATAAATACTGTTGTAGCGCTGGGCCCAAATTTTGTTAGGTTGGTTTTCATTTTTCCAATTCCAAGCCACCTGCAATTCAGGGTCACGCCATAACCCACCCCTGCCCTCTTCATAGAGCACTGCTGCATCACTGAGTCGAATGTATACCTGAGCAGATTCATTTTCGGTATCCACCCAAAGCATCAACTTCACCCATACCCGCATGATACTTTCATGAGATATATCAATAATGGAAGATTCAGTAAGTGGTATATTTTGTGGTGGCATTAAAAAAGCCCTACCCTCTTTTCGAAATATTTCTATCACAGAAGATACCTCAGCAAAACTTGCATTCGAAATTTCACACAACTCAGACATGCGACTGGGTCGCCTAATCCCCCTAGAATCAGATCCTTTATCGGTAAGCGTCTTAAAAATACTTTCACAAATCCTACGTTCCTTATCTGTTTTCAGTTCCGCATAAGCTTCCTCTGCATGCTGGGAAAGGGCATTCTTCATAGTGCCAATCGCCTCATAGTCAACAAAATCAATTTCAGTACCCTTGTTCCCCTTCTTTTTTTTCCATAAGTCCCAGGTTCGCATCAATGAATGCTGAAGAATAGGTAACTGGTCTGGATTATCTCCTACATCATTCAAAAGCAAGTTCAATAATCTTTGACTAATCTTTGCATTGGCAACAGCAATTGGTCCCGTGATTGCCTCCTTGCGCTCTTCTCTTGTCATTCGAGGTACCAAATAATTACCATCATTGATTGCCTCTGGTAATCCTCTAAACTCTGTACAGTCACTTAAAAAATCAGACCGCATCGTAAACACTATAAAAATGGGGAAATCTGCTTGGCTGGTAGCCTTTAACAACAGATTGATAAACGCTACTGAATCTCTTTTTCCTTCTTTCGAATCTTGCTCGAATTTACTAAAACGGAAAATCTCTTCAAACTGATCTACCAGAATCAATAAGTTATTGGTTTTAGAAATACCAGATTGCTTATACGCTTCCACCAAACCATTGCTGCTTCTTCGAAGCGTGCTTTCAGTCATTGCTGTTATGGTGTCGAGTTGCTCCCCACTCTGCTCATCATTTAAAACACCGGGGGTTACAATTGCTTTGGCCATATTTCCAATAGGGTTATTCCCTGGGCGAAAAGAACATATACGCCAAGAAGAACCAGCACCTGACATAAAACCACTTTGTAAAGAAGGAATTAATCCAGATTTTACTAAGGAAGACTTTCCACTTCCTGATGAACCTATTACAGCTATAAAACGAGTAGTTCTAAGCTTTGTAACCAATTCATCAACCTGTTTCTCTCTTCCAAAGAACAATATATCTTCATCTTCTTCAAAAGCACGTAAGCCTGGAAATGGATTACTTATTGCAGTTTCATTAAACATAATTTGTTCTTATAATTTTGATATTAGCGATTTTAAAGAATCAATAGGAAACTCACCCATCCCATTGATAACTTCGGAATCTTGGGATCTAAATCTTTCTTTAGAAATATTAGTTGGGCCGGCCAAATAGATTGCTTTCACATTTAAAGGGTTTTCTCTTCCATATCCACTGATCTTCAAAAAGTCCCTTGTTTTAGAACGCAACCATATTTCATTGGCATTTCCGAAAAAAATAATGGCGGCATCACACATTTTAAGGTTTTCAATATGGTCATTCCTTATTAGCGATTCATCCCCTTCAAAAATAGGCAGCACTACTTCACAGCCGTTTTCAAACAAAAAATCTTCCAACGGTTTTATTTCATCTATATCCAATATGTCAGAGATTAGATAAATAATTCGTGATCCATTACTCGTTAAAACCTCTTTGGGTTCAGCTTTTTTAACTTCAGCAGCTGCCAGGCTTTTTTTATTTGCCCGCTCAATAGAACTCAATTTGTCGCTCAATATTTCTTTAAAACTTTCAAGGGAACTTTGTATTAGATCAGCCCCCTCAATTCCTTCATTTCCTTCATTGAGCTTATTTACAAATGAAATCTGTCGCTCTTCCTTTGGATTAAATCCTTCAGGCAACCAAATAAGGCGTTGTAGTTTTCCAGAACTACTTGCAGCGGCGGCGACTTCATTTTGAATCTCAACAATTGATTTTAAAGTGCCTTCCGGAACTAATCCATAACTCTCCCCCACCAAATGAACGGATAATTGTGCCTCACTAAGAAATGATTCAACATTTTGTATGAGTGAAGACTCTACAAATGGCAACTGTCTATCCGGGTATATCTTATACCCACTATCTTGTAATTCTCGACGTATACTATCCCTAAGCTCTTTGGTCTCAAAGCTAGACTCAGCCAGATACACTTTTAAACCCTCTTCCTTTGAACTGGCACCTTCAGCTCCTGAAACACTGCCTGATCCTGCATCCAAACTCTCCAAATCTTCCAAAAACATAGCAATATCATTGGCAAGATCATCCATTTTATCCCAATATAATTTCTCTGTTTGCTGACCCAGTTGTTGTGAAAATTCCTTCAATCTACCCGTTGATGGATCAGAAGAATAGAATTCATAGCCCAGGATATTTCTGATACTCTCAGGATGCTGCTCAACTTTTAAAGGAGTTTTGATAACCTTAAAAACCCTTGCCTTATTATTGATACTAAACCCAATGTTAGTTTTACAGACATCATGAAATTCATTGGCCTCTTTCACACACCAATCCGATTTTGCATACCGCGGAGTAAGAATGGATATCATAATGGCTACCTGTGAAAACTGATCTACAATTTGTTGATCAAATATATGATTGCCTTGCAAATCAGGATCACGCCATATAATTGGCCTTCTCCCCAATAACTGAGATAAGCGAATAGCCAATACCCTGTGAAATTCAGTAATCCATCCATTTTGAGATTCTACCAAAGGTTCATCATCAATATGTGCATAACTGATAAAAATATCTTTCTCAAATTTCATGGATAATTATAATTTATTAATTGACTTTTTTAATATTTGTACAAGTGGCAGCAACAGAAAAAGATTCAAATCCTTATCCTTTTCTCCTTGAGTTAGATTTTCGTAAGGTATTAATTGATCATGTATCTTCATCACCTCTTTAACGATGTTTTTTTCTCTTTTATTTTGAGGAAATGGACCATACTGATAACTAAATACCAGCTTTTCGCTACTCCACCTATAATGTTCCAACTTCGCAAGCTTCGGATAAAATTTTACAATGTTTTCACGATTTGGAGGAGTACACCCTATTTCATTCAATACATACATTTTAACCTGAATATGACGCGCTGCATAGCGATTCGATTCCTTTTTTCTATTATTCAGTACATTCCAGTTTTTTCTAATAGTGGCACATTGCCTCAAATCAGAGACTGAAGCGCCTGTCTTTTCTGAAAGAAAATCGAGAAAAGCTGATTCAAATTCCATTTCAGTAAAACTAAAATGGCTTTCTGGGAAAATAATAATATAACCACTTAATTCATCAATTATCTCTTGAGAAACTGTTAAGTTTAATTTTTCCTTGAGCATGTATTGGAATTCATAACAAACAGCATAATAAAAATTGATAACCCTAGAAATTACATCAATTAATTCCCCTTCTTCTATGATTCCCTTACCAGTGAAAGTATCTGATTTTCGTTTTACAAAATGTTGATTAAGCCCTTCGGATAACAATTTCTTTATCTGATTTTTTTGTAACGTACTATTGTTCATAAAATCAAAAATTTCACTTTCCTGAGGAAGCGAAACCACCAATGGCACTTGGGTTATACTTGAGGTACGATTATAAAGAAATTGCCTAAACGCATTGGCAGTATTAATCACCATAGCATCAGCTGCCCCGAAAAAATAAGCCGCTTTTATTTTGCCAAGTTCCTCAATATTCGAATTAGACGAACAAAAATTTTCATGAAAATTAGCATTCAATAACTCAATCGGAATTAATTCAACAAACTCTCTATAAAAAGGATACAAGTATTTGAATTCATATAAAAAGTCATTTGCATTTTTATCGACCAAAAAGATTTTAAGCGGCTTATGATCATGATAATGGCTCAATATCACATTCTCCAATAAAAAAGCTTCTGCAGTTTTATCAAGTCCAACAACGGCTATGCTATTTTCACAGTCTTGGTTTCCTTCATTAAAATAGGCATGTGGCGGATATTCATCATAAATTTTCTGAGCAGCCATCTGTTCCAAATTGATTGCATGCAAATCGTAATTATCTTCAATATTATCAATATCAGAATAATCTTTAAGCACCCTTTTATTATGCTGATCTTTGATATGAATAAATAGCTTCATTGCCTCATGGTCACTAGGTTTTTTATGCAGATCAAAATCATACAAGCTAATTTGTCCGGCAATTTCAATATTTACTTCATCCTTATCATTTGCCAAAATACAAGCCCTTGATGTTGAAATACCAATTTTTTCAAGTGTTTTACTCTCAAATGGATTTGAATAAATTACAATACCACCTGCATTGATAATCTCTTCGACAAAAGGAGATTCCCGATTAGTTTCAACCACTACCACCAAATATCCATTTTCGAGCAGCTCTTTACTGATTCTAAAGCCAAGCGAATCAAGTGAAAAAACTATAATATGCCTTTTGTAAAAAAACTTGATTTTATATACCACATAAAACTCCCTGGCATGCTCAAAGAAAATTGAAAATAGACTAAGACCAACTAATAGGGCCGCAATGAATTTTGCAGCTAATATCAACCCAAGTGCAAAGGGGTTAGCAGGGCCATCGGCCCAAGTTTGCGCATCCGCAGAATCGTTTAATAAAAAAAAGTTGATGATTGAATAAAAAACACCCCAAAAATGAAAATTTTTACCGAAAAACAGAGAGTACCCAACAAACGCCAAAACAAATACTGATAAAACAAGTATTGGATAAATAAATGGGGATAGTCTTTTTAATTTCATAGAAATACTCAAAGGGGATTTTAAAAATAAAAACAAAGATAATTCAAAATATGCAACAACTTTGTATAATATATAAACCGAAGCAATAAAAAGATTATGTTAAACAATAACATCATATATAAAATTTAACTTAGTTTCCAAGGAAACATAAATAATTAATTCACTATATGTAATTCTATCAACAACATATCAAAAAAAAATAAATCTTGTCTTTAAATTACCAACAAAAATTTTACATTTAACTTTATAGAAATATTAAGCTTTAAACCAACGTATTATGGGCATATGGAACCAGGTGGCACAATACCTATACCTAAAGAAAAAAGATCCCGCTACACCTAATTCGCAGTTTGTAAAATACATGCATGGTATTAACCGGATATCCATCCTACTTTTTCTGGCGGCGATGGTAATCCTTGCCATCAAATTATTTAGAAAATAATCATGCATTTCAAGTGCTCAATGCTAAACAATGGTGGCTGTTATGTTTTTAAAAAACGATAGATGCTACTGGCTGCATTGGCTGATGCATTTCCCCCCTGGCTCAATAAATGTTTTAAGGCAGCATAATCTTTCTTTAGTTGCGACTGCTTTCCAGCAT
>JBIKOV010000229.1:0-5271 GCA_044357815.1 Ferruginibacter sp.
TTTAATTGTTGTCCTTGTGAATGCTTCCTGCCAAAAGGAAATTACTACAACCAATACAGCTACATCCACTCTGGCTGCAAGCAGTAGTGCATTTGTAAATAATGGGAAATTTCCAAAAAAGTACACCTGCGATAGTTTAGGTATATCCCCGCCACTAAATTGGACCAATGCCCCTACAGGCAGCACCAGTTTCGCCATCACAATGCACCATGTTTCTGGTCCTGGGGATAAACATGTATATTTTGTATTATACAATATTCCGGCAACCGTAACAAGTATCCCCGAAGCAGTTTCAGGTATTGGATTATTTGGAATCAACACGGTAAACGGAAATACGAGTTATACTCCACCTTGTTCGCAGGGACCCGGTGATAAATTATACACCTTTACTGTTTATGCGCTTTCATCAGCGCCTGTATTCAGCGTACCTCAAACTCAGGTCACTATGGATCTTTTACTCAGTGCAATTAGTACTAAAACATTGGGCACTTCGATAATAAATATCACCTACGCTAGATAAAACCATTCACCTAAAATTGAATTGTATAAAAAAAAGCACCCTCCTTATTCAACAACTGTTACTACTCATATTACTGTTCCATAGCAATGTTTCCAATGCTCACCCAGGTGGGCATTATCAGGGTACTGGAGCTATATTCAATAATTGGCAGTTGAAAAACGGCGAAGTAATAAAAGGAAATTTTTCAATGGGCAAAGACGATTTTATTGTATTAGAACAAGAAAAAGGCAGCTTAGTAAAAGTAGCCATCAATAACCTCTGTGAACAAGACCAATTATTGGCAAGTTTTAAAATAAAAAAATATGACCAGTTAAACCAATCATATGTAACTGTCCAAAATGTAACCTTTCAGCAAACAAAAATTTGGAACTACTATTCCTTTTTCACGATGATTCTACTGAGTACGGCGATTTTTTTAATTAGCCGAAAAGGATACCAACTTTTTAATGAAGCCATGCATAGTAGAAGAAAATGGTCTTTATTTTTAAGCTACTTTTTTGTACTGACCATAATTGGATTGGCATGTAAAAAAGCTTCTGACAACATTACTACCTCCAGTAGTTCTACTTCCATTCCAAAAACATCGACTGGCTTCATAGATTCAGCATTCACTCCAAATAAGCCCTCTGTAACTACAAGATGGGATAATACTTATTTTTATGTATCCTCCACTGGGATTCCTGCTCACAATATGATGGTGGGGATTACTAGTTGGCAGCAACAGGTTCCTCTACCTCAAAATTATACCAGTACCAATAGCTGGTCAATTCCCCTGCAACCGGTATATGCAAGCGTTCCATTAAGCACCAAATCCAATTTTATGAAAGGGGCTGTGGCCCTTGCGGTAAATGGCATTCCCATTTTCAATGCGTTAAACAATAGGGGTGAAGATTCTTATCTTATTGGGGAACTGGATAATTGGGGTGGTCATTGTGGCAAGGGAGATGATTACCACTATCATGCTGCACCGCTTCACTTATCAAGCACTTCAGGTCTTAAACCCATCGCTTTTGCCTTGGATGGATTTGCCGTATATGGAACTAAGGAGCCGGATGGGTCAAATATGCTGGCGTTGGATACCTGTCACGGTCATATTGTTTCAAATGGAGTTTACCACTACCATGGAACTACAAATTACCCTTACGTAGTGGGTGCTATGAAAGGAAAAGTATCCACCGATCCATTAACACCGGCACCGGAAAATCAAATTTTGCCACAGGCATTTTCAAGTCCTCTTCGACCGGCAACAACCCCATTAAGTGGAGCTACCATCACAGCTTACACCTCAACAGGCACCAATGCATTTAAACTAACCTACCAGATAGGTACTAGTTTTGGCTATGTGGATTATAGCTGGGATGCAGGAAATAAATATACTTTTATTTTAAAAAGCACTTCCGGTATAACTACTACTAACAGTTACCAAAGATGATTTTAAACTTAGTGCATATCTAAAATAAAAGAACACTTTTTTAATTAAAACCATCCATTAAAAATTTTATTTACCTTTTTTCTGAATTTTTTATCACTTAATATCTAAATTAATTACATTCATTTATTAATTCTAATTAAAAAAACCTACACTATGATAAAGCCTACACTTTTATTGTTGATACTTATGGTATCTCTATCTTGCAAAAAAGAAACCTCTACTAATTCCAATACATCAACCAATAGTACTACAGTTCCAGCGGTTTATAATAAAATTTTTGGAGCTACTAGCATCACTTCTGATGGTACCTATTTGACGATTAAATCAAAAGGAATACCGAGCCACAAGAGTTGCTACTGGGCCACATCCAATGCACTTTACCAGGCATTTGCCAATGGGTCTACTACATTCAATGGCGAAATATTCCAAAGGGCACCCAATGAAATCACTGAACAGAATTATACTTTTAAAATACCACTTAAACCCGCTTTAAACAATTCCCATGCTGCTACACCAATGGGAGCAATCGGTTTTGCATTGGATGGGGTCCCCTTATACAACCAATATGCTGCAGGAGGCGTTGCACTTGGGAACGAAAAGAAGGGATTTGACCAATATTACGGTCACCCACAAATGACGGGTTCCTACCATTACCACGTAGAGCCTATTTATATCACTACCGTTAAATCAACCAAGTCATCTTTAATAGGATTCCTGTTGGACGGTTTTCCTGTATATGGTCCAGAAGAAAATGGTGCTACTATTGCCGCCGCCGCACTTGATACGTACCATGGCCATACCAGTGTTACTGAAGACTACCCAACTGGTATTTATCATTACCACGTTACGGTTACTGACCCCTTCATTAACGGAGCAGGTTTTTATGGCACCCCTGGCACAGTAACGCAATAAAATGAGGTATATTTTACCTGCCTTTTTTTTTATTGCCATCACTTTCCTTATTGGTTGTATCCAAAGGACCAGCACCCTTGTGGCCAAAAAGAATATAAAACCGGTTCCAAACAAATTCATTTTAACGTCAGATAGGGGTTTATTTATTAAACAGGACACCGTTTATTTTCTTAACAGCAAATTTTCGGGGCATATTTATGCACTTTATCCAAATGGAGACAGCTCTTTCTCAGGTACTTATTTAAATGGAAAAGAGGAAGGCATTTTTAAAAAATGGTATCCCAATGGTCAACTAATCGAAATTCGGGTTTATATTGATGGCAATAAAGAGGGTTTTCACCAGGGCTGGTGGGAAAATGGAGTCAGGAAATTTGAATACCATTTCCAAAATGCAGAGCACCATGGTGAACTAAAAGAATGGAGCAAATCGGGGCAGCCCTATCGCTTTTTTCATTATCGAATGGGCTATGAAGAAGGTAGTCAGAAAATGTGGTGGGAAAATGGCGCCATCAGGGCCAACTATGTAATTAGAAATGGCAAGAAATATGGTTTACTAGGTCTTAAAATTTGTTCAAATCCCTATGATTCGATCCTTAAAAAATAATATCCTTGGTTTGCTGTTACTACTGGCTGGGTGCACCCACAAAACAGCCCTGCTTCCCCTACCATTTATTAATCAGCCGGATTTTACACCTGAATGGATCAGACCTTCAGATTCCAATTACTCAACCATCCATCAAATTCCTAATTTTTCATTTACCAATCAGGACAATCAAACTGTTAGTGAAAAAACAGTGGATGGGAAGATTTATGTAGCCAATTTTATTTTCACCCGCTGTGGTAGCATTTGCCCTAAAATGACAGCGAATATGGGCATTCTTCAAAATAAATTTAAAGAGGACAAGGACGTTATCTTCCTTTCTCACTCGGTAACCCCTGAAATGGACAGTGTTCCTGCATTAAGGAGATATGCGAATCAAAAAGGTATCATAAGCGGCAAATGGCACTTTATGACCGGTAATAAGGAGGAAATATATCGACTAGCTAAACAGCAATACTTTGCAGGAGATACCATCGGTTATTACCAAACAGGCAATGAATTCTTACATACCGAAAATTTCATATTGGTAGATAAACACAGAAGGATAAGAGGAGTTTACAATGGTACCCTGCCAATAGAAATGGATAGACTGATTGATGATATTGGTAATTTAAAACAGGAAGATGACTAAATTTTGATTATTCAAATCTTAACTAATATTTAAAATCAACAAATTTATATTAAATATTGATAATCAGATAATTATAATAAATTTTAATACTATTTTATCTAATTATCTCCCCTTAAAATCCTGCAGTAAGGTTTAATTAAGCAATTCGGGAGTAGATTTTGCTGAATAAAAGAATTTTAAATCACTTTAAATTCAAACAAATATTTATAAAGTATTGAATATCAATATTTTAATTTATATAAATTTATTATAGCTACACTAGCGGTAATACATCCAAAAATAGATAAAAGAATTTTAAATCACTTTAAATTCAAACAAATATTTATAAAGTATTGAATATCAATATTTTAATTTATATAAATTTCTTATAACTACACTAGCAGTAAAACATCCAAAAATAGCCGGCATATAGGAAACTGTACCTATCAAGGATTTTTTCGGGAATGCTTTTTCAGTAACGATTACCCTATCCTTGTCAATTTTTTCAGGAGAAAAAACAACTTCCACCCCTGTATGAATACCCATTTCATGCAAATATTTTCGAACATACCTAGCCAATGTACACTGGTAGCTTTTGGAAATATCTGCCACCTGGATTTGCGATGGATCCATTTTACCACCTGCCCCCAATGAGCTTACAATTGGCACACCATGATCAATACAGGTCTTAATAAACCATACTTTGGGAGTAAGCGTATCGATGCAATCCACTGCGTAGTCAAAACCCCCATTTTGCACGATCTCCACTGTTCTTTGCCCTTGCACAAACTCATTTAGCACCGTTAATTCAATTGCCGGGTTAATATCACGGATCCGCTCAGCCATTACAGCAGCCTTGGATTGCTGGGAGGTACTATGCAGTGCTGCAATCTGCCGGTTGCAATTACTCAGGTCCACCACATCCCCATCAACAATGGTCATTTTACCAATACCTGATCTAGCAATCATCTCTGCGCAAATTCCCCCTACACCACCAAGCCCAATTACTAGTACATTTTTATTAATAAGTTGCTGTGTTTTCTCATCCCCCAACATCAATTGAGTCCTGCTCATCCAATAAGGTATCATAATAAAAATTTCACTAGTGAACGACTAAATTAATTAAAAATGGGCACCTTTCGGTAGCCCACCAATGTTGTAGATTTGTTTTACAAAGAACCAATCCCAACATGAGC
>JBIKOV010000230.1:0-5262 GCA_044357815.1 Ferruginibacter sp.
AAAACCACCCTTTATGAATGGGTGGTTTGGTTCGTATAGATTGAGAAAAACAGTAATTACAGAACAAATTTGATTCAAAAAAGTAAATGATTTTTACTACATAAAAATTTGTGTAATAGATTAAACTATGGATGGTAAAAGCACCTTAATTTACTCCCAAGGTATCAATAGAAATGCCTACCATATCAATTGAAACTAATAAGAAATTTTCAAATGAATTATTCCCTAAAAAATTAGTTAAATCACCTGCATAAGTTGATTTATAAGAGATTCTTTTAACTCCATTATCTTCCAATAAATTCAGATAGCCCATAATTAAATTGCGGTTTGAGTTTTCTAAAATTTCATAAAAATCAAGTCCGAGATTTTGGTAGCCTTGTTTGAAAGTATACACCAAATTGATGATTGCAATTTTTTCCGATTCATTTAAAATCAACAAAAAATTTGTTTGCTTATCAGCTAGCATTACATTAAACAGGACCGTATTTTCATCAGTTATGGAAGCATCAATTATTTCTTTTCCACCGATTTTTGAAATCACCATTTTAATTTCTTCAATACATTTCATATAATTAATTCTTATTTATTCACAATTAAATAATTATTTTCGAAATTTCTTTTGCTGGTACATTATATTTTTCCAAAATCTTTTTTGTTTTCTCTTGTAATTCTTTTTTGGAATGGTATTTTCTTCCCTTTGTTACTTTTTCCATTGCTGCTTTTGTTTTTCCCCAAAAGTATGCAGCATGTTCACCTTCACTTAGTACCATTATATTTTCATCAATCTTTGCCATTGTAGGTACATCACGACCAAAAACTTCTAGCATTATCTTGTCTTTATCTTCCGCAATTCTATACCAGTTATCAAGTCTATCAAACATGTCTTTATCTGCATATGCTTGCTCAATTATAGAATGAATCACATTTTTGTGAATAATAGCTAAATTTCCAATATCACTATTTGAAATAGGAACAAAATGAACGTTAGCCCTTTTATTATGTTCATTATATTTAAATAATTCAGTCGACAAAAAAGTTTCTTTATCTGCAAGGCTTGTATTCAAATCAGCGAGTTTTACCGGATCGGTTTCCGCTTCAATTTGTGATTCCAAGTTTTCTATTTGTAATTTTGTGTTTATGAAATCTAAAATGGAATCTGACTTATTGCCTTTTTCGTTAATTTTTCCATTTAACTCAGTTATAGCTCCCTTGTCTTCTTCTGACAAACCTTCTTCAGACCCCATAACCCTACTGAAAGCTTGTTTTTCTTTTCCTGCCTTGTAATTAGTCCAGGCCCCCATAGCAGTGACAACTCCCAATTTAATAATTTTAGCTGCACTAATAATTGCACCTCCTGGAGGGAAGAAATCTCCTGCTATTTTTGCTAAATCGAGTATAAAATCTATACTAGTTGAAATCCTATCTGATTGAATTTTTCCTATAAACAATTGAATTGTCTCATTTTCAGCATCTGACAAGCCTTTATCTTTCGTATTCTCTTCGAGCTTCTCAATAGCTTTAAATTGCTCATATATTTTCACTCCCTGCTTAAAGGCACTAATAGCGGGTCCTATAGCGGGTATTGCATCTTGAAAACCCTCAATGACTTTGTAGGTTTCCAAAGCTTTTACTACTTCCAATGCAACTTCAGCCATGCTTGCAAATAATTTAGCACCAGAGGCGAAATCTCTATTTACGTATAAATTTTTAGCACTTTCAACAAAACCTTTCATAGCGTTAAAACCACCAAGGACTACCCCAGCTATATCATTATCAGAACCAGCTTTTTCGTCCATTTCAATAGGGTTTTTCACACCCGCCTTACTCAAAGTTTTTGTTGTTTCTTTAAGGTTTTTTTCATCTAATTGATCTGTAACCTCACCGCCAATTTCAGCACCAGATAAAATCTTCTTCCCCCCGATTACTAATAGCTCTTTGACTCCTTTAGCCGGTTCAGCCGGTTGTTGTTGAATATCAGGAGTATCGGTTTTTTTCGAAGCCATAAAAAGATTTTCCGGAGCTGCTGGGGCAGCAACCGCTGCCGTGGCATCTGCTGGAGCTGCGACCGCCGCTGTGGTATCTTCTGGGGCTACAACTTCAGTCTTTTCTTCTGCCGGTGCTACTTCAGCAGTCGTTTCTGCTACTGCTGCTACTTCAGCTGTAGTTTCTTCTGTTTGTGGTGCAATAACAGCCTCTGGGCTAGAAGCTACCTCTGGAGGTTGATCTTCTTTGGTAGAAACAGCATTGGGTGTACCATCCTCAACCTTTGTCCAAATTGGTTTATGCTTTTTAAATTGTGGATCAGAAGCCGCTAATTCATGCGTATCTTTCCAACTCGCTAATTGTGCTACTTCGGTATTTGAAATTGCCTTTTTTTGTACCGTGCTATTTTCATTTCCACTAATGGCAACTGCTTTTGCACCCATTACATCCGCTTCGTTTTCAAGCCCCTTATCATCATTAACAGGAACCGATTCCTTTAACTGAGTGGTAGCCTTTACCCTTCCCTGTTTCTGCTGAACCACATGCCAGGCTTCGTGTGGCACATGTTTTTCCTGACCAGGTGATACATGTATGTCTTTGCCTTGAGCATAGGCATGCGCATGCAGTTGAGCTGGGTTTGCAGAATTGTAATTGACTTTTACATCATCCATACTAATACCAGAAAGTTGCTCAACACCAGACTTTAAAGAATCAGGTAAACCTGTTTTATTTGCAGGGGGCGCAGATTTTTGGGTAGTAGTTGAATTACCAATGTTAGATTTAAGCTGAAAAGCCCAATTGGGCGATGACTTGCGCTCTCCGGATTCAAATTTGCCTTGAAGCGGCTCTTCATCTTCTACCAATTGAGCTGGTTGATTGGCTGATTCAAACTTGCCTTGAAGCGGCTCTTCATCTTCTACCAATTGAGCTGGTTGATTATCTGATTCAAACTTGCCTTGAAGCGGCTCTTCCTCTTCTACCAATTGAGCTGGTTGATTGGCTGATTCAAACTTGCCTTGAATCGCTTCTTCCTCTTCTACCAATTGAGCAGGTGGTTGGTTGTTACCTGACTTGAATTTCCCTTGAAGTGATTCCTCCTCATTGCCTTTCAATTGGATAGGTTTTCCAATAGATGGCAAAACTTTACGTTGAGTGGTTTTATTATTTGAATTAGCTGACTTAGAATTATTTTTCTTTTCAGCAGGAGCTAAAGTTGAATGCATGGCATTAGATTTATAAAAAGGATATATAAATTGATTATAATTTAATAATAATTACTTTTTTTCAAAATTAAATATAGTGACTTTGATTAATTAAATAAAATTATTGATGGAAAATATTTCACATTAAGCCTTTTCATTTAGATCCTGTGAAATATAATCACTCTCAATTCTATCTAACTCTTTATCAACTGACTCAGTTGCTTTATGTTTATCTATTTCTACCTTTAATTTATCAATATCAGTATTAAACTTATTAAAATGAGCCACTTTTTCCTGAACTGCATCCACTTCATTTAAAGGATCTAATAAATGATCTATATTACCAATCATATTAGAAGAACTTTCTATTTGTTTTTGATAAATTGATAATTGATTTTCTATTTCAACTTTTTTAGTTTCATTTCTTGAAAGAAACTTAGCTTGTTTCTGTTTACCTTCTGCTATTTTCCTTGAATACACTTCATCAGGAGTTCCTCGGATTGCAGTAATATGCCAAATAGGTGGATTCTTTTTCTTTTTTTCTAGTTCTGCTTCCCAAATACTGTTCTCTTTAATAATTTTAGATAGCTTATCGCTATAATGTACCAGCTTACTTGAAAGTTTTTTGAATTCTGGATCTTTTAAAGTTACATCTATACTATTACGTAGCAGACCCACTATTTCACTTTTGGCTTTCAGTAATTCTTCATTTGATTTATCAATCGCTCCAGCATCAAGACCTGCAGCAATACTACTAGCATTAGCCGATATTTTCTTCGCTGTATCAATTGCTGCAGCAACGGCTTCCATTGATTTCACAAAAGGCAAACTTTGGTGTTCTGTAACAGGCTTGCCAAGATTAGGTGTTCCAGCTTCCAAAACACCAGCGCTTCCAGTAGAAGTAAACCCACCATTTAAGAAATTAAATGATCCCGTTTTTTCCGCACGCCCCATATCCCATGATTTTATTTTCACTTTATAAAGTGTTTTACTAAAGATCAATAGGGCTTTGGCTTCTACTCCACCACTCAATTCTGCTATCACATTAGCACCTAATTTGTAATTGGCATTAATATCAGAGAAATTGTATCCGTCACCTTGCTTAGCGGCTTTACCATTAAAGTCTAAGCCTGCTTCTAAAACTGCTTTTGTACTTCCTTCAAGGAATGCTCCAAGCGATACCAGCGCACTACTTCCTACCGCCAAACTTGCTCGAATACCCATCGTTAAATGCCCATTCCCTGCCGCTTGCACTCCAAATGCAAATTCGCCACCTGAGTAATTCATTGTTCCTCCAATACTAACTGTTGCTCCAGCATCTACATTTAAACTAAGTCCAGCTTCCATTGGAACAGGACCAGCCGCAAAAGGAATCATAACAGAAAAACTAATCGGAAGCAAGCCTGGTATTACATCTTTAGGCAGCTCTGGAGATGTTGCAAGGAAAGTTAAATTTGCTGATGTAATTTCAGGACTTTTCCTATTAATAAAATCCCAACTAAATGAACCTGTACCTTCTCCTGTTAACCATTTACCGATAGAAATGCTTCCTGAAGCATCATTGATATCAATTTGATAGCCTTTACTTTTACCAAACAACGTAGCGGTTTTCAATCCGAAAGATAACTGATCACCAAATGAAAGACCTGCATTGATATCTAAAGTAACCGAATCCCAATCAAACGTTCCATCCTTATACTGAATATTTTGAGCCTGTCCTGAAACTTTATCAACCCCTGGAATTACACCGCCAGTTGAAACTGTTGCACTTGCAGCAGCTACACCTAACACATTGTTTTCAAAACTAATACCATTACCATTAATCTGCAAGCTTCCATTGAGTAAGGTTGCATTAATTTCACCATTTGTAATTGAATCTACTTTCCAACCAGTACCCTCTTCATATGAAACAGCTACTGTTCCAGTTGCACTAGCACCCGGTAGATCAAGCGAAAGTGTACCTACACCCGTTTTCTTAAATCCATCTGCTTCTCCAGATACTGTTCCAGCCAAACCTTTGGCTTTAAGGATTCCACCAATATTTATTTCGTTAGGAGAGCTGAATGCTGCAATACCC
>JBIKOV010000052.1:0-17103 GCA_044357815.1 Ferruginibacter sp.
GGGCTTGAAGTTTCAAAGAGAATTTTATGTTACTGACTATGCTACCGAGCAACAACGTCTAAGTCGCCTTCCGGATTTTAGAAATTTGTTATATTGGTCGCCTAAAGTTATAACTGGCGAAACTGGCAAAACACAGGCTGCATTTTACAGTTCAGATTTAAGGGGAAAATATGCCATCGTTGTTCAAGGTATTTCTGCTGATGGTGAAGCAGGTTCTACGGTGTCTTTTTTTGAGGTAAAATAGGCGGCAACATTACAGGATATTATAAATCATTCAGCTTTTAAATGACTGTTTTTCTTGACCATTATTTACAACGCCAATTATTTTTAATGGTTTGCTGCATTCATACCATACAAATTCAAAAAATTGTTTTTATTCTTATAAACCATACCTTGTCTTTTGAACGGAAAAATTGCTGCCAATTTCAGCAAAACTCAATGCCCTTGTGTAAAATTTGAACCTAGAAATTCTTACTTGCTGGACTGAAATTCCAGCAGTGTTTGTTGGAGGATTACCCAGATATAAAGGCTTAATCACGTTTAAACTGTTTGCTGCAGATGCTTTAACCTCACCTTCAACTCCATTTACGTATATATGCTGATAACTTCCAGAATGTACAACTGTAACTATCGCCCAAGTATTATCTGAAATCGGATCCCCTTGTGAATTGTCTCCAGCATAAAAGTTCCATACACCTCCTTGAACACCAATATAAGATCCAAGTCCATTATTGCCTGCTGCTTTATCAGCAATTTGAATAAAAGGTGTGCCTTGCACCCATAAACTATTGTTTGGCACCAACGCAATTACTTCCATCGACCAAGCGCTTGTGGCACCGGTATTAATATTGATTGTACCATATTTTTGCAGATCACCTGTAGTTGGCTTATTGAAATACAAATTTGCGGTGGAGCCACTTTCATAGGTTGGCCCATTGGTTAAAGTGGCATTATAAGTGGCCCCACCTGTTCCTAGATTTGTCCAGGTAGTACCTGTACCCGGGTAACTACTTGCATTGGTGGCATCTAAATTCACTATTAAACCTGCACTCACAAAATTAAATGGATTCAATGGAGAGCTAGTGGCTAAACCAGTTGTTGTAGAAGCTCCATCATAATTTGTTACGGTTGCTCTATTAGTTGAATTGTCTTTTAAATATTTACCATCATAGGTGGTATTCAATAATAGGGTTGTACCGGCAATGGCTGTTAAACGTGAAGTGGGTGGTGTAAAATCACTTGTGTACACTGCAAAACCTTTCACAAAACGCACATTACTTATAAATCCATTAAAACGGTCATTACCAGCTGCATCGCCAGCGCCAATCGTATTAATTTTAGTTCCATCGCCAATTTTAGTACCGATTGCGATTGTTGTACTTCCATTATTCCCCCCATTCACATATATCTTTACATTCGTTCCACTCCTAACCAATGCAATATGATACCAAGTATTAATTGATAATGTACTTGAGTTAACTTCACCGCAAGTACCTGCTAGCCTTAGCTGATTGCCATTCATCTGAAGTATCCAAGGAACACTGCCTGTATATTGTCCTAAAAAGGCTTGAAAAACCCCTGCAGATAAATTTTTAAAATTCACCCAACATTCCACCGTAAAATCTCCTGTAAATTCAAAACTACTGCTTGCGGGAATGGACAAATACTGATTATTAGTTGGACTGCCACTTGTCCCGGTAGGCGTAAACTCCATGCTTCCATCAACAGCATTATAAACTGTTGTATTAATTGCCTGATAACTTGCCAATGCAAATTGTGCTTGCAATTTCGCAGCACAATTTAAAATCAATAAGAGTGTAAATATTTTTTTCATAATCTATTGCATATCTCCTCCCGAAATAAAATAAGTTCCTGTTAAAGCAATTAATGAAACAATCGCATTTTGTCCCCCTGTCATTGTTCCACCACTTCTATTGGTTACAGTTACACCTACACCTGCGATGGTAACTAAACCTGCCCCTTTTTGGACAATCATGCAATTAAACCCTGCAACCAAACCAGTTGGTACTGTTAAAGAGATAGCGGCTGTATTATCTAACGTAATCACTTTACCATTGTCAGACGAAAGCAATGTGTACGCTGTTCCCGTTTGATTATTTAGGTTGGCATTAATTGGCGCAGCTCCTAAATTGGTTAATGCCGCAGCTGATGTTGTAGCACCAGTTCCTCCCTTAGCAATAGCTATAGCAGTTGCACTCCAAGTGCCCGCAGTTATCGCTCCACTTACATTTAAATTACTTGCATAAATATCTCCATTCACTCCTACTCCACCTGCAACAGTTAAAGCACCCGTAGTTTTACTTGTGGATGCTGTAGTGGCTAACACAGCAACATTATTTGGATCTATTGTAAGTTTGGAATTACCTGTAATTCGGAATTTCAACATAGCATTTCCATCATCCGGATTATCACTGAACATTCCCGTGTTTTTAGCCCAATCACCACCAATGAAGGAGAAACCCACCGCAGCGTTCCAGCTAGAACCCGATGTGGCTCGGATGGCGTTAGTCCAAGTTGGTAAGCCTACATCGTCTAATGTCAATAAAGAAAAATTATTTCCTTTACCTAATCTAGTTCCCGTTCCATTTGTTCCCCCGTAAATTATATCCCCTGTAGTTGTCATCGGGGATAAGGCATCAAAAGCAGCGGATTTATTTGTAGCACCAGTTCCTCCTTTTGCAACAGTAATGGTTCCAGATAAGGTACTCGCATCTGCAACAGATGAAACTGTTGTCCAAGTTAAAGTTCCACTCCCTGTTGTACTCAAAACCTGATTTGCAGAACCATGTGTATTTGGATAAGTAACTACACCTGCGGTTAAGGTACCTGTAGTTTTTACATTTTCAATTGGCAAAAATCCATTGGTGCCATCGGCACCAAGTTGCATGCTATTACTTGTAGTTACTATTGCACCTGATCCTATAGCTGTTGCATTGGAAATAGCACTTGAGTTAGGAACGGATGCGGCATAACCTATAAATGTATTATTACTTCCTGTATTTGAACTTTGACCAGCTATTACTCCAACTGCAGTAGTATAGGAAGTGGTACTTGAATTTCGCATGGCATTCGTTCCAACTGCAGTATTATTTGTTCCTCCATTCCCACTTAATGACATAAATCCTATCGCGGTAGAATTCTCGTTTGCATCAGCAGCGTCTCCCAATAAGGTGCTTGAACCACCAATTCCCTTACCTGCTTTAATTCCGTTGGCAACTATATTATTCACAAAAGTTTTTGTACCAGCAATTGAATTTTGATTGGTGGTAAGATCTACAAAATTTTGAACAGACGAGCCCGTTCCTCCATGCTCAATATCAATGGTTGTTGCACTCCATACACCAGTTGTAATGGTACCAACTGCTACAAGATTGGGCAAGGATGTTAATGTATTGTTTGTAGTGGCAGTAATATTTCCAGCAGTAATGGCGCTGGCTGCACTACCTGTGGTGTTTTGGTTTAATGTTGGTATATCCGCTGCATCCAATGATCTAAAGGTGGGTGTTGCAGCTGCACCTGAAATGGGTCCTGCATATATTTGGTTCATTGCACTAGTGCCGGCTAATCCATCTAGCGTAGGGGTTGGGATATTTAAAACATACGCATTATCTAAGGAAGCTGCTCCCGACGTTCCGCTATAAGTAACACTGCTAATTCTATTGGTGTAGGCAGTAGTAAAATTATCGTAATCTGCTTTGCTTAATAATCCTGCGGTTACAGCTGTTGCGGAAGCCATTGGGATGGCTAAGCTATGCACTCCAGCAGCAGTTGACCAAGATGGTGCCGTGCCTATATTAATCGGTGTAGCAAATGTTTGCGATGCATCGGTTGAACCATTTAAAGAATTCATGGCTGTTGAAGCTCCTGCTAAGGTTGTCCAGGATAAACGGGTTCCATCGGATACCAGTACTTGCCCATTTGTGCCAACAGTACTTAATCCGGTTCCGCCATTGGCTGCAGCAACAATGCCTGATACATTGGTGGCTGATGTGGCGGTTGCCGCATTGCCTGCTATGGAGCCGTTGATGGTGGCTGAAAAAGTCTTTGATCCTGCAAATGTTTGAGATCCTATAGTAATAATGCCCCCATTGAATCCATCAGCAGGTGCTAAACTTAATGTGCCCGAACTGATGCTTGCACCATTGGTAGTAGGTGTTGCGCTTATTGCTCCAACATTTGCCACTGAACCGGTGGCACCAGCCGGCCCGGCTGCACCGGTTAATCCTTGTATGCCTTGTGTTCCTGCAGCTCCAGCTGCACCGGTTAATCCTTGTATGCCTTGAGCTCCTGCAGCTCCAGTTGCACCGGTTAATCCAATATCTCCTTTTGGTCCTGGCGCTCCATCTGCACCGGGTATCCCTTGAATTCCCTGCGCTCCTCTTGCGCCTGCTGTACCCGTTAAGGCGGCAGCAGTTACAAATTCAGTAGTGGCAATTTGATTGGTGTTCGTACCTGGGGTAGCCGTAGGTGCGGTAGGTACACCTGTTAAAGCGGGTGAGGTCGAAAGGGTAGTTGCATTGCCGATACTGGTTACTGCACCGGTTAAGTTGGCGTTGGTAATAACTGTGGTAGCCTTGCCAGCTGAAACGGCATGAAAGGCATAGGGCACGCTTACGAGTTGCACAATGCCCATGTCAAGAAAATGGTTGTCCGCCTTGGGGTCAATTTCCACCTGTAGAAATTTATTGCCCACCTGCCAGTTGAGGCCTTCAATGGTTCCGGTGCTGCTGATGGCTCCCGCACTTCCTATTTGCACTGCAAATAAACCTCCGAGGTTGGTCTGTATTGTTCTGGTTTCAGAATATAATACCGGACCGGCAAATGAATTGTTGCGGATGGAGAGGCGAAGTTGCATGGCCTGGTTGGGCAATGGATTGCCTACCGAATTACGAGCCACTCCCTGGTAGTTTAATAAATTGGGTGCCTGTGCATAACCGGCCATACCTGATAAAAGCAGGAACATCAAAACAACTGTTGCATAAAACCGGGAGAATATTGGTTGCATCATTTAGTTTATAGGATTTAATGGTTCATGTATTTCATCTAAAAAAAGCCTTGCCCCTATTTCGAGGTTTTGGGTAAGGGTTGAAATCATTGAATATGACTGAGTCCAACAAATCTAGCCTAACCAACTATTTCAAATGAATTTCAAGGGAACAATCTTGCTGTTTCAATCGATTTCTTGAATTAGTTCAATTTTTTAAAGGAATAGCAAAGAATGAATTTTAAATAACCCAACTTTGTGCCAATGAAAAAGAAAGCGAAATCCAATCAAAGATTAATTGAACTCCTGCTCAGCTATAATACAAATCCTGCATCCATTAATCGGTTGATGGAAGTGGGGAAAATTTTATTGGTAAAAAAAAGAACGACAATCATTGAGGTGGGGCAGGTTTGCGACAAGGGTTTTTTTGTGCTTGAGGGCGGCTTTATATCAAGGGTGTACAACAAAAACACCAAAAAAAGCAGGACCCAAAATTTCTTTTTGGAGGATTTTAATCCCTTCATGTCTTGCGAAGACAGTTATTTTACAGGTGAAAAAACAAATACCGACTTGCTTGCCATAAAGGATTCCATGGTAATTCAGTTTACGAAAGCGGATTTGGAAAAATTATCTTCCACCTACTTGGACCTCGGTCATTTCTTCAATAATCACATTATAGTAAACGCGCTTAAACAAGAAAGTAATTTAAGGAAAATGTTGAACGCCTATTCTAATGAGGAAATTTACAATTACCTCATTGATGAATGCAACTCCGTTATTAAAAACGTGCCCTCAAAATACATTGCCGAGTTCATAGGCATTTCTGCAGAATGGCTGAGCAAGACCAAGAAAAAGATATAGGCGTATAGTTACATTAAAAGTTGTAAAGTATATTGATAAGGCTGTCTCTAAAACATTTCGAAAAAATTCAATCTGATCAATCAGTGCAATGGATATCATTTAAAAGATCATTCAAAAGGAGCCCGATTGTCAATTGTTATTTTTTATTGATGGAATTTTTCATTAAAGCGCTTGTCAGTTGATATACTTTCCCATCTGCTTTGGTAAGTATGTATAGCTCACCGTTTATATCTCTGCCAAAATGCAGGTCAACCCGATCGCTTCCACAAACTTCTTTCAAAGTTTTTGGTTCATTGTGTAATACTATTTTCCATTCTTTAATGGTAGCCTGTTTGCCTTGCTTCATATCGGCTATGTTTGTATAAAACAATCTGCCCGAAGGAATATCTCCAAATAAAAATTTACCTTTTAATTCAGGGATGCGCTTGCCCCAATATTCAAATCCACCTGAAATGGCTTTGCCTTCATCATGGTCAAACTCAGCAACGGGGTAAGTGATTTTGTAAATGCTGTCATTTGCAGCCAGCGGATAAACTGTACTTAAATTATCTTTTACATCTGCCAAAATAAAATTCCCTTCCCTTATTGGCCAACCATAATCATGCCCCGGCTTAATAAGATTGATTGATTCTATATTTCCTTGTCCGATATTACTGACGAGCATATCACCCGATCTGGTCCAGGTGATACGATGTGGATTTCTAAAACCATAAGCGTAAATTTCTTTAACCAAGTGGTTGTTATTATTTTTTGAAAATGGGTTGTCAGCAGGAATTCCATATTGTCCATTGCTGCTATTGTTACCCATTGGATTGATGCGTAAAACAGTACCCCATATCTTTTCTTTACTATGTGCAAGAAATCCATAGCCTTCTTCCACACTTCCGCCATCTCCAATTCCAATGTACAGCATTCCATAATCTTTATTGCCTGGTTTGGAGAGTGGGTTGAATGTGATTTCTTGAACTCCATGATTCACTTTTAAAACATTGATTCTTACTAATTCTCTGCTTGTGCCGAAAAAAGTATCTGCTACAGTATTTTTTGTTTTCCATTCTGTAAGTACCCATTGCATGTCAACTCTAATTGAGTCTGCATAACTAAAATCGGCTTTGCCTGAACCTGTTGCTTCAGAATGTGTGGTGTAGAATATACCATTACTACTAAAATTAGGGTGAAACGCAAAACTACCGAGTCCAACAGCAAGGCCAGATTTGTTAACTAATTTAGGCCTCATTTTCTTTATATCTAAATAAATTAAGGGGTTGCCATTTTTTATTTTATATAATTTACCCTCTAGATCATTGATAAATAGATTGCCAGTAATCGGTTGAAAATCTAGCTTGGTTATTCTTGCTAGTGGAGGCTTACTTGCAGAAGGAGGAACTTGTGTAAAGAGTTCTAGATTTACTACTAAGTTGGAAAATGCAATCGTGTCAGGGATGGGATTGGATAACCCCTTGTTTGTGTTGTTGTATTTTTTCGCAACAGTTTTTTGACGAGATTCAATAAAAGCATAGAGTGCATACAGCTCATCATTCGTTAATGCTTCAAATACGGGCATTACCGCCTTTTTATATTTATTAAATATTTGAACGGCCCTTTCATCTTTAGAGGCAATCATCTTCGGGGAATTTTTTATAAACTGTGTTATCCAGTCCTCAGAAGCCTGTGTTAAAATACCACTTAACTGAGGGCCAATACCATCTTGTTTGAAATTATGACAACCACTGCAGTTTGCATTAAAAAACCTTTCGCCTGCCATAATTATAGTAGAGTCTTTTACGATAGTATTTTTTTCAGGTGATTTGCCAAAGTGAAAACTGCATAAAAAAAAGTACAAGCTTACTGCGACAATTGAAATGTATAGAATTCTTTTATTCATTTTTGAGTATTGTTTTCTAATAATTGAAATATCCTTTCTTTTCTAATCCACTTGCTAGCTCAAATTGCTATCAATATAATATTCTCTAGTATCAGGGGAAATCTACTACTGGTGTTGATTTTATTTCATGAAGGTTCATTGGCTTTTTTTTAATCTCCTTCTTTATTCATTGTGATCGTAGGCATTGCTTTTTAGTCAAAACTTTTTATAAAAGCTTTAGCAACTTCACTTTTTTAGATTTTAAAAATAATGTATATATTGCTTAAAATGGCAATAAAGAACTTTAAAATAATATTTTGAGTTATTAATTCATTAATTTCAAACATAAATTAGCTTCCAACAATCGCATTTTTTAAAATCACGAGCTTATACAACATTATAATTTATTATGAGACAAGAGATAATAAAAAAATCTGTAAAAAAGATTTGGCAGAAATGGTCAATCGCTTTTAGAATAGTCCCAATTATTGCAATGGTAGCGCTTCTAAAATTTATTGCCCATATTTATCATCTTGAATTTTTGGAGCTGAATGCTTTATTTACAAGTTTAGTAGCAGGTACAATTTTTCTAATAGGCTTTCTGATTACAGGGGTGCTTTCTGATTACAAGGAAAGTGAAAAAATACCGAGTGAACTTTCAAGCACTCTTAAATGTTTATTTGATGATTCTTACACACTCTATAAAGCAAAAAATTCTGATGCTGCCAGGCAGTTTATTGAATATCAAAAATCTTTTATTTATTCGCTGAAAGAATGGTTTTATAAAAAGGAAACCACCACCTCCATCTTAAACAAAATAAGTTTGATGAATGAGTTCTTTATATCGTTAGACAAAGCAGGGGTGCAGCCTAATTATATTATTAAAATGAAAAATGACCAAAATGCTATCAGAAAAACAATATTAAGGATTAGCACTATTAGAGATACAGACTTCGTAGGGTCTGCCTACGCAATTGTTCAGATTATGTGGACCGTTTTAGCATTTGGATTAATATTAATTAAAATTGAGCCTTTTTATGCTTCTTTATTTTTCACGATAATCGTTATTTTTCTTATTTCGTATATGTTTTTTTTGATTAAAGATCTTGACAATCCATTTGATTATTCTCTAAACGGAGAAACGGGTACGGAGATTTCATTACAACCACTTCATGACTTTGAGAAAGTTCTACTGGATTTTAATTAATATAATTATAACAATTCGTTAATAAAAATGCATTGTAAATCTTTTGAGTGCAGCTTTATTAGTTGAAGTTCAAACTACTTGTATTGACTTTTTTTAATATAAAAGTCTTTTATAATTATAAGCATAGTTTACAAATTGATATTCAAATGAATAAACGTCATTTTTTAAAAAAGTCAGCACTAGTTTCACTTGGAGGGATGTTGATTCCGTCTACACTTTTATCCTCTTGTACAAATAAAAATTCTTTTGAAGGGGCTAGCTATAGTGGCAAGGTATTAATTATAGGAGCAGGTGCTGCAGGTCTTTATGCTGGATATATTTTAAAATCAAAAGGGGTTAATTTTGAAATTTTAGAAGCTTCCTCCAATTATGGGGGCCGATTGGGAAAATTGACCAATTTTGCAAATTTCCCTATTGACCTTGGTGCCCAATGGCTTCATGGAAAAAAAAGTACCGTTGGTGATCTTGTTACTAATTCCAGTACAAAAGTTACCTTGGATGATAGCGATTCAAAATACTGGTTTAATAAAAAATTGCTAACTCAGGTACCTCAAAACGTCAATATATTTGAAGGGGATAACCTGCCCGATGTTTCTTATAAGGATTATGCCATCCAGAAAGGTCTTGGCAATGAATATAAATATATTGTTGAAAATATTGCGGGAGATCAAGGGGCATCGGCTTCGAAACTTTCAGTATTTTACAATAATCTGGAAGAAAAAAATTGGAGTTCAGGGGATGACGATTTTAAATTTCAGGAAACCTATTATGACCTAATTGATCGTCAAATTGCGAGTACAGTAAAAGATAAAATTTTACTAAGTACCATTGTAAAAAAAATTGATTATTCTCAATCAACCATTATCGTAACAGATAGTAATAATAAAACTCATACAGCAGACAAAGTAATTATTACCGTTCCCATTACGATTCTTCAATCCAATGATATTCAGTTTATCCCTTCCCTTCCTGCTGACAAAAAAACTGCTTTTTCGAAAATTGGAATGGGGCCTGGCATGAAAGTTTTCTTGAAGTTTTCTAGTAAATTTTTCGATCAGAATATCATTGGTGGAACTGTTTGCGCTGCTTATGCAGACGAAAGTGTGGGTAAATCAATAAATGATAATGTACTACTTGCTTTTGTAATGGGTGATCAAGCAGACTATTTAACTTCTTTGGGAACTGATGTAGCTATTGCCAATGCGCTACTGCAGGAGTTGGATACTATGTACAATGGACAAGCAACGGCTACTTTTAAAGCGGCTCATGTTCAAAACTATTCAACTAATCCCTTTATCAAAGGAGCCTATTCTTATAGCACAATAGGGATGGGTGATGCGAGAAAAATCGCAGCGCAATCAGTTGATAAAAAGCTTTTTTTTGGCGGAGAGGCAATGAATATTAATGGGCATCATCAAACTGTTCATGGAGCTGTTGAAACAGGATATAGAGAAGTAGTAAATGTTTTGAACAGTATATAAAATGATGCCAAGTATTGGAATTTTGGTAGAGAAGCCAAGTTGCACTATTCTTACTTATCTTTATTTTTAAAAGGGGCTCTTAAAATAAATTTACAAATGTTTTATTTTATTAAAACTCCAAAGTGGTTAATGAGGTGGTATTCCAACTGTATTTGGGAAATGTCCAATCAAGAAAAAGTAATTTATTTAACTTTTGATGATGGGCCACATCCTGAAGCAACTCCTTTTGTGTTGGATACGTTGAAGGAATATCAGGCAAAGGCTAGTTTTTTTTGCATTGGAAAAAATGTAGTAGCGCATCCAGCAATCTATCAGCGGATTGTTGCTGAAGGGCATGCAGTAGGGAATCATACATTTAATCACCTCAATGGATGGAAAACATCGGATGCTATGTATATGGACAATATTGCAAAAGCAAAGCAGTATATAGATTCTTCTCTTTTTAGGCCTCCCTATGGAAAAATTACTCCATTTCAGCTAAAGCTTTTGTCGAAAGAAAAGTTCAAGCTTACGCCTGTCATGTGGACTGTATTGAGTGGAGACTTTGATGTAAAACGTACAAAGGAAAGTTGTTTGCAAAAAGTATTGAAAAGTACTGAAAATGGATCTATTGTAGTGTTTCATGATAGCAAAAAAGCATTTGATAAAATGAACTATACGTTACCCAAAATGTTAGCGTACTTTCAAAAAAAGGGATTTCGATTTGAAAAAATTGGCAGTATAAATGTGGGTTAAAATAGAACAGAGAATCTGTAATTAGATAAAAAAAGAGGGCCTGGGTAGAAACCCTGGCCCGTTTTAATCCGTACCCTATGAAAACTTATGCAATGTACTTAGTTGTTTATAAGGATAAGTATATAAATTTTATGTATTTGTTTTTTATTCGATGTTAAATAATTGATTTGTAAAAATTGTATAATCTTGCTCAAGTTATTATTAATTTAAATATTTATATTTCCAATGCAATTAGTTGATACGCACTGCCACCTTTATGCTGAAGAGTTTGAACAAGACTTGGATGCAGTTTTGCAAAGGGCCTTTTCAGAAGGGGTTGGAAAGTTTTATTTGCCCGGTATTGACAGCGCTTCGATTTCAGCCATGCTTGAGTTGGAAAAAAAATTTCCAGAAAAATGTATCGCAATGATGGGCTTGCACCCTTGTTATGTAAAGGAAAATTTTCAGCAAGAATTAGTAATAGTGAAAGATTGGTTAGACAAAAGGAATTTTGCTGCAATAGGGGAGATAGGACTTGATTATTATTGGGATAAAACATTTGCAGCAGAGCAGGTGCTTGCTTTTAGAAGTCAGATTGAATGGTCTATTGATCTTGGGCTGCCAATTGTAATTCATACCCGCAATGCAATGCAGCAAACCATTGAGATTGTAAAGGAATACTCACCAAAAGGACTGAGGGGAATTTTTCATTGTTTCAGTGGAAGTTATGAAACTGCCTGTGAAATTATTGATGCCGGTTTTTACCTAGGAATAGGGGGCGTAGTAACCTACAAAAATTCAGGATTGGTTGATGTACTATCCAAGATCGACCTGAAGCACCTGGTGTTGGAAACGGATGCGCCTTACCTTACACCAGTTCCTTTTAGGGGAAAGAGAAACGAGAGCAGTTACTTGAAATATGTGGTTGAAAAGCTGGCAGCAATAAAAAACTGCCCTGTAGAAATGGTGGCAACGATCACTTCAGCTAATGCAGAAAAAATATTCGGCTTATAAGAATCGAAACTGTATTTTTGCGCTCCCGAAAAAGCTGCAATTTTTGGAGGTAGGTCCTTATAATGCCTCATAAGCGGAATTTGCAGAAATAGTAAAATGGTTTTTTAACCGGAGACTTGTCCGAGTGGCTGAAGGAGCACGCTTGGAAAGCGTGTAAACGGGTAACTGTTTCGAGGGTTCGAATCCCTCAGTCTCCGCCACTTATTAATGCAAACAGTTGTTTATCAATTGTTTGCATTTTTTATTTTATTGAGGGGGGCAGAAAAGGGGGCAAAATTTAGTAACAATTAGATTACCGCCATCCCCAACCTCCTTTTTATCAACAAAGACCCCCCAATCCGGGATATCAATACAACTAAACCTACCCGTTATAACATTCCGCCCCTTAGTAATACTTATCACCCCTTTTATTGGTGAACTTATATAGGTAATACTATTTTTACTGATAACGAAATCATATTTTAAGTTTAAAGAAGCAAAGTAATCAATGGCAATCGACAACAAACAGTAACTCGAACAACAACTTTGGAAAATTGCCGATACCCTGCGGGGTAAAATGGATGCTGATGATTTTAGTTGGTCTGAACTATGATTTATTTGATTAAAATGATTTTTATAAAGTAAAAAAATTAACCGTACAATTACTTAAAATACAATCACAGTAATCAAAAAATCAAACAAATCACAGTTTAGACTGAATTGGGAATTGAGACTCCGTTTTAAAATGCTATTACAATGAAACAAGAAGCGATAAAAATATTTGAAGAAAATAAAGTACGCAGCATTTGGGATGCTCAACTGGAAAAATGGTAAATATCAATTGTAAATGTGATTGCTATTTTAACTGATAGCCCTAATCCTCAGGTGTATTGGCGTGTTATGAAAAAGCGCTTAAAAGATGAAGGAAATGAAACCGTTACAAATTGTAACGGTTTGAAAATGCAAGCTCCGGACGGTAAAATGCGTCTGACTGATGTTGCTGATACGGAACAACTATTTCGTTTAATACAGTCCATTCCATCGCCCAAAGCTGAACCATTTAAATTGTGGTTGGCAAAGGTTGCTTCCGAGCGATTAGATGAAATGCAGGACCCTGAATTAAGTATTGACAGGGCATTGGAAAATTATATGAATTTAGGCTACTCCGAAAGTTGGATTAACCAACGACTGAAAAGTATTGAAATACGGAGGGAACTAACAGATGAATGGAAAAACAGGGGATTAAAAGAAGGGGCTCAATTTGCCACCCTTACCGATATTATTACCAAAGTTTGGGCAGGCAAAACAACCAAAGAGTATAAAATACTAAAAGGGTTGAAAAAGGAAAACCTGCGGGATAATATGAGCAATACCGAACTGATTTTAAACATGCTTGCTAAAGCTTCTACCAAAGATATTTCGGCTGCCGTAAAGCCTGCAGGTTTTGAGGCAAGTAAAAAGTGGCTAAGCAAGGTGGCAATGTTGCCAAAGTTGCTTTAAAAGAATTAAAAGCTAAAACCGGTAAAAAAGTAGTTACGGCATTAAATGCAAAAACAGTGTTACAGTTAAATAAAGGCAAACGTAAATAATGAGTGCAACGATAACAGATAGCGAAAAGGTAAAAATGCTTGCTCCTAAATTGAGGTTTCAGGGGTTTAATGATCAGTGGAAAAATAAAAAATTTGGGGATATTGCGCAGTTTCAAAAAGGCAAAGGAATTTCAAAAATAGATATTCAAATTGCTCAAATGTTCCTTAATTCTGTCTGTGAATTGTAAATAGGGGCTAATAAGAATCAGTCTTTCTTTCGTCCCTCTGATAAGTTCTTCTAAGTGATAAGATACTCCTGTCGTGTTTAAAAATTTTGCCATTTTGTTTATCTCAGTTTATTTATTTGAAGGTTACTTATGGTGAACAATTGCCCATCAAAATAAGACTGCCTAACGATATGATGGTTTTTTGTCAAACGGTATAATCGTTTGATGCGCCAGTCAATCGCCTGTATGGTTAATCTGTGAAAGCTATTACTGTTAAGTGTTTTCGATTGTAGTTAGTAGGAGTTGAGCAATGATTATTGCTTTTACAAAATAATATTATTTACTCCATAATGCAATTGCTCTTTGATTGGTTGATTAATCGGCATATCCGCCACCGCCTGTTATCCAATTTGAGATAATATCTTTTTCATCCTTTGTTAAAGGACCTGTCTGCGGCATAGTACCCTCATCAACAGCCCTCACTTTAATGCGACTTTTATTATTTAAAATATTACAGTCCAAGGCAAAATTCATTCCTCCGTTTGCAAGTGAATTATTATGACAACTTTGACATTTAGCAGCTACCAGGTTTTTAACGGCTGTAAACAAAGTGCCGGCTGCGCTGGAAGTAACAGTTACAGCTGTTGATTTTTCGCAACCTGAACCATCTTTTGCAAATATGGTATAATCGCCGGCAGCTACATTGCTAAACGTACCGGAACTTTGATAAACACCTGAGTTATTTAATTTGTAAGTAAAGTTTGAGCTACCTGCTGCAGATACTGTAATACTACCGGTACTGCTACAAGCCAAAGTAGCAGAAGGCGTTGCTGTTATTACAATTGTTTTTCGAGCACACATATCTTCAGGACTGAGTGCTGGAGTTGGTGAAGAATCACTTTTACTACAGGATGAAAAAAGTGTAGCACAAATGGTTAACACAATTAGGGAAATGGAGTTGAATAATCTATTGCTCATAAATATTTAATTAATTATTGTTCTAAATAAATTTGTTTCATTTGCTCACGAAGTAAAAAAGCCCATTTTATTATTATTTTATTGCGAAAACTCATGCAAATTCATTTTGTTTGAGCCGGTTAATTATTTATTTATGGGTCACTTATGGCGTCTCATTACCCATTTAAAAAGGCTGCCTAACGATTTTACGGTTTTTAGTCAAACGATATAGTCGTTTAATACGCTAATTAATAGCCTGTGTAGTTAATCTGTGAAAGCAATTACTGTTAAGTACTTGCGATTGTAGGTAGTGGGAGTTGAGCAATGATTATTGCTTTTACAAAATAGTGTATTTTATAACAAAATGCAAGTGCATCATCAAAGGTGAATTTCAACCAATCTCCACCACTTTTCAATGGAAATAGCTTGTTATCAATTGTTTGCATTTTTTGTTACTGCATGTAGCCCAACTATCAGCACTAAAATTTTAGTGCATTAATTACAAGGGGAAGTTTTCTATTTCAATGATTGTTATGGGGTAAATTGTTTATACTTGCAGAATGAACAGGGGTTTACCAATATTTGTCCTACTTATTTTCAGCATTTTAACTGCTAAATCACAAAGCCCCATAATAATTTCAGGAAAAGTAATCAATGGTTTCACCAAAGAAACTATTCCGTATTCTAGTATTCGATGGCTAAATCAAAAGACTGGAACTATTTGCGATAGCCTCGGACAATTCAATATTGTTAAATCTAGTTTTTCAAATGATACTTTAATATTAGATTATGTTGGTTTTGATTCAAAAAAATACGCTTCAAAGGATTTAAATAAAGAAAACCTCTTGCTGGCCTTGGAAAATTTAAAATTTAAGGAAGAAGTGGTAGTTAAAACAAAATTCAACAAAGGATTAAGGTGGTGGAAAGCAATCGTTAATAATAAAGCATCTAATAATCCTTACAATTACTCAAAATACGAGTGTGAACTATATGATAAGTTAGAATTGGATTTAAACAATGTAAATCGAAACAGCTTTAGTAAAATTGGGTTCCTAAAACCATTCTCCTTTATACTAGATAATATTGACAGTGTTTCGGAAGCTAAGCCATTCTTGCCTATTTTAATGACAGAGTCATTGTCTGATTTTTACTATTCAAATGATCCACGAGACACTAGAACGGTCATTAAAGCGTCACAGACCCATGGGATTAAAAATGAAACTATTATGCAGCTTATTGCTGGCGTAAACCAAAAGTTAAATATATACGACAACTACATGAGGGTTTTCGGGAAAGAGTTTATTAGTCCAATCAGTGAATTCGCAGATAAATTTTATAAGTTTAAAGGGGCAGATACTCAATATATAAAGGGTATAAAAGTGTTACATTTATTATTCTCACCATTAAGATCGGGTGAGAATACTTTTATTGGGGATGCTTGGATAGACGCCGATACATGGGCTATTCATAAGATAAATTTAAATATCTCCTCAACTGCCGATATTAATTTTGTTAATCGATTAAGTATTGTTCTAGAGTTCGAAAAGCTTAAAAACGGTAAGCTTATATTTTCAAAAGATAGAATAACCGTCGACTTGTCACCTTTACCAAAGAACAAACTAACCTTTATTGTCAGAAAAACGATTTCCTATCAAAAATTCACTTTTGATGTTGATAGTGTTTTAAATGCATTATCGTTAAATAAAAAAAAGAATGAAAATATTTTTAGTGAAGATATTTACAACAAAGATGCCCCTTTTTGGAATTCCAACAGACATGAATCCTTAAATAAAAATGAGCAACATATTTTTAAGATGATTGATACACTTAAGTCAATCCCTCTTTTTAAAGCATATTCAAGAAATATTGAATTTTTGTTGGATGGCCATAGAAAGCTAGGTAAAATAGAAATTGGACCTTGGTATAAATGGATAAGTGGCAACGAATTAGAAAATTTCAGGTTCAGGTTTGATATTGCAACAACTGAATTATTTAGTAAAAAAATCAGACTCTCTGCTTATGTAGCCTATGGGACTAGGGACCAAAAATTTAAAGAAAGAATTGCAATACTATACCGATTCCCTCATTTAAAAGGGGTGAGTACTGAATTCTCTTATTTAAATGATCTAGACAATGGGCGTGTTAGATTTAATGAGGAAGATGTAAGTATTGATAATATTTTTTCTCGAATATTAAGAAGAAATATACCACAGAAATTTTTGGGAGAAGAAGAATTTAAAGCCACTATTTTAAAAGAATGGGAGT
>JBIKOV010000231.1:0-5252 GCA_044357815.1 Ferruginibacter sp.
CGCCGAATTGTTATATGGTGGAGACAACATCATCGAATACAATGACGTTTACAGCATCATTCAGCAAAAGGGGGATGACAGCAGAGTCACCTTGCCGGCCACGCCTCTTCCGGCACCAAAGGGAACTCATAGGGAAAATGATGGCAGCGGCATCTACTTGTCGGCTACGCCTCCCGGTAATATCGTACGGCGCAATCATATCCATGACGTGAACCGCCGGATCAACGGAGGCGTGCGGACCGACGATCAGCAAAGCGACGTGGTGGTAGAGGAAAACCTGATTCACGATCTGGACGGAATAGGTGTCATCCTCAAGCATGTCAACCACTTTCGGCACAACATCGTGGTGGACTGCTCGGCGCTGGTTGGGGTGCGGCACATTGGACCAAACGTCGGTTCTACCATCCACGGCAATATCCTGGTTTACCGCAAGGTGGTGGGCGACAGCAAAAAAATGAAGCTAGATGGGCGGTTCACGCCCTTCTTTAACGAGTACAATCCGGTCAAACTGGATGACTACGACCTGGCGGACAACATTCTTTTCGCTCCGTCGGATCCGAGGATGGCCGAGCTTGTGCTCGCCAACGTCACCGCGCTGGGTAAAAAACCGGGCGTGGTCGCCGACCCGATGTTCGTCGATTCAGATCACAATGACTTCCGCCTCAAGCCGGAATCGCCGGCATTGCGCATGGGCTTCCCCAACATCGATCATTGGGGTCCCCGCGAAGCCGTAGGGCCTCGCCTGTGAGAAGGCGGCTGTTTGGATATAACAACCATTCAATAAACAAAGTAAAAGTTGGATAAGTCAAAATCAAAAATTAGAGAATGAAAAAAATAAAACTTACACTAATTGCTTTACTGGTATTCATAGGGTTGTCGGTTCAATTTTTATATGCACAAAACAACACTATTCCCTTCGCCGATTTTTATGTTTCAACACAAGGAAATGACAATTGGAGCGGAAAACTGACTGAACCCAATGCCAATAAAACAGATGGGCCTTTTGCCACTATCAATAAGGCAAAAAAAGCTGTTAGGATTATAAAAAAAGATTGCTATCGCAATATTTATGTGCTTATCCGAGGAGGTGAATACCGCTTATCGGAAACGGAAATATTTACACCGGCAGATAGCCATTACGATGCTTATCAAATTGTTTACATGGCTTATCCAGGTGAAAATCCGGTGTTTTCATCCGATGTAAAAATTACTGGATGGCAACTGGCTAAATCGGTTAAAAACCTACCAACTGTTGCAAAGGGTAAAGTATATGTTGCTTCCTTACCGGAAATGCCTGTTGGAAAAGAACGGTTTTATACTTTATACGACAATGGCAAATTGATGACCCGTGCTCATTCCAGCGGTTTTGAGCCTACGAAGGTTTTATCTGGTGGTGATGGTGGCGGGGTAGATTGGAAGGGGATGATGAAGGCTGACAGGAACTCCATTTGGTTTCCGGAGGGAATTCTGAAAAGCTGGAGTAACCTGAATGACATAGAAATCTTTGTTCAGCCCAATGTAGGTTATGTTACCAATTACCTTAGCCTGTCCTCAGTAGATGAGAAAAACAGGGTAGCACAAACAGCGCTTCCAGCCACTTATCCCATGGGTAAAATAGACAAGCATTTGCACGCGATGGAAGGCGGTAGTTGCCGCGTTGAAAATGTAATTGATTACCTTGATACTCCCGGCGAATGGGTAGTGAATACCAAAGAGAAACTCGTTTATTACTGGCCGGCAAGTGGCCAACCTGAACAGGTTACTTTTCCTGCGCTGACACAGTATTTTTTTGTGGATGGCCACGAAGCAGGCGGTATCGTCCGAAATATTGCTTTTAAAGGATTAACCTTTACAAGAGGTGAAAGAGAACTGATAACAAAAAAAGATATTGGTCTTCAGCACGAATGGGACATGTGGAATAAAGACAATGCCATGGTACGTTTCCGCGATGCTGAATATTGTGAAATCAGCAACTGTAGGCTCACCAATGCTGGCAGTGCAGGCGTTCGCTTAGATCTTCATGCTCAAAGTAATCTGATTAAAAATAATTTAATTGACTTCATTGGTGGAACTGGAATTTTGCTTTGCGGATACGGTCCAGGAAAATTGAATGTAAATAAATCGAATCGAATTCTGAATAATCAGATTCACCATTGTGGTGAGTTTTATTATCAGTCTAACGGAATCATGGTTTGGCAAAGTGGTGAAAATATTATTCAAAATAATAAGTTGCACCATTTACCCTACGATGCCATTGTGCTGAGTGGAACCCGCCCCATGTTTTTTCAGCTAAAAGGCGAAAACCGCGAACAGGTTGGAACGCTCCGTACCGATGAAATAGCCCCCGAAGCACTTTATCAGGATGATACAACCAAATACAACGCTAATAATTTTATATTTTTTAGTCAATGGCCGAAAGTAGCGCCATATTATCACACCCGAAACAATATCGTGGAGGATAACGAAGTGTTTCTGGTGATGCAAAAATGCTTCGACGGTAATGCTATCTATCTCTCTGATGTAGGTGATGGCAACGAAATCCGTCGGAACTATATTCATCATTTGAATGGGGTAGGCATGCAGCAGGCCATTCGCACTGATGCCTTCCTGAAAAATACCAACATTTCAGAAAATGTCATTTACAATTGTAACGGAGGGGGAATCAATCTTAAGTACTACGAAAATAATGCGTATAACAATATCATTGCCGATATACACGACATTGTTTATGAGAATTCTGTAGGTAAAACCAACCGTATGTTCATTGGATATTTTAGTATTATGGATGTGTTTACTCGAGATAAAATGCCTCCATATACAGCTTGCTACATCCAAAATAATATTTTCTACAAAATCGCTTCTCATAATACTTTTTACAGACAAGGCACCGTGAATGGAAAGCTTACTGAACTTAAAATTGAAGAACCCAGCATTGATAAAAATCTGTATTTCGATGTCAGCCTCAAAGATCATGGTCAATCTTCAGTTGATTATTATCGCACACGTGGGGCCGATAAAAACAGTCTAGTTGCAGATCCCATGTTCCGCGATATTAAGAATGGTGATTTCCGACTAAAGGAAAACTCTCCCGCCTATCAATTAGGTTTTAAAGATATTGATGTGAAACGAATTGGAATTACTGCTGATTTTCCAGTGAAATTCAAAGAAATGGTAAAAAGTCAATTAGGTAGTGATTACGATCAGTTTGGCAAGTTAGAGGAGCTTTGCAAACCTATAAAGGGGGCAGCTGGAAAAGAGTATAAAGAGATAGATGGAATTTGATGAATATCTTATGTATGCAATGAATTGGCTGAATTAAGCAATTTTGAATCATTAAGAAACTTTACGTTAGCAAGCGGATTATTCATAGCTATAAAGTGATTGAAATACCTTGGGCTTTGAAAAGTGTACAAATTTTGTGCATCAATTATATATAAACTTCTTTTTTTGCGAGTTTCTAATCATTAAATTATGAAAATTCTCTTTTTAACAATAATAATATCAATCTATTCAGGAAGCTCATTTGGCTTAAATAAACCAAATGACTTAAGACTGTGGTACACCAAATCGACCTCGAAATGGCTGGACGCATTACCGATTGGTAATGGAGGCCTAGTTGGAATGATTTTAGGTGGGGTAGAGCAGGAGCCTATTCTAAAACCGGTTGGCAAGGACAATAAGGCGCATAATTCTTCTTCAGTTGTGCATGATGAGGTTGATTGGCCTGTTTTCCTCTCGCGCCACGACATGATCTGGGAAAAATTCCCGGCTGAATTTGACGAAGGTGGATTCCTCGGCAACGGACTTTTAGGTGCAACCATTTATCGTGAAGCAGATAACAAGTTGCGTTGGGAGATGGGTCGCTCGGATGTGACCGAACACCGCAGAAACAACAACCGTTTGCCCATTGGCGGATTGGTTCTTGAAACTGAGGGAAAGATCCTGAACGGAACCATGCGGCTCGATCTGTGGAATGCAGAGATAAAAGGATATCTGAAAACTAGCAAAGGTGAAATCCAATTTCGTTCTTTTATTCATACCCGCAAGATGGTGCAGATAATAGAAATCCAATCAACAGGTGAGGAAAGTAAGGCGAAATTTTCGTGGCAAAACACCCTATGTGTTGATGAGATTTCAAAAGTACGTTTTCCGCAGGATCCGGCAAATCCTTTGTCAAGGATCGAAGAGGCGGATGGCATACATGTGTGTGTGCAGGATCGTTTGGCCGGAGGACAGTTTGCAACGGCGTGGACTGAGCTGAAATTGCCGGGTAAACGCCGTATTATTCTCTCTATTACTGATTCTTATCCAAAGAGTACCGCTGCGGGTGAGGCAGCTCAGAATGTCAGAACCTTTTCGGCAGGAGATTTTAATGCACTTCAGAGATCACACCGTAACTGGTGGCATAACTTTTATCCGCAAAGTTTTGTCTCCATTCCTGACCAGAAACTGGAGAGTTTTTATTGGATCCAGTGGTATAAAATGGCCAGTGCCTCCCGTCCCGGTCCGCTAGTGACAGATCTTCTCGGGCCCTGGTTCCGAAAAACAGCCTGGCCCAGAGTCTACTGGGACATGAATGTTCAAAGTCTTTATATGCCCGTCTATACCGCGAACCGGTTTGAGTTGGGGGAATCGCTTACAGGAATGTTTGATGCAAATCGCAATGTCTTTTTTCAGAATGCCAAAGATATGTTTGGTTTTGACAACTGTGCTTTTGTCGGCTGCACAGCAGATAACCGGGGACACCGCGGAGATGGCAACCCTCCGCAAAGCGAAAAGACAAGAAGATTGTGGGCCATCCCAGGGAATCTTACCTGGTGCCTGTACAACTATTACATGCATTACCGCTATACCATGGATCATTCGCTGGTTTTGGATCAGCAGAAACATGCCTTTTACCCGCTTCTTCGTGCCAACATCAACCTGTTTCTTAACCTGCTGGAGAAAGGTGAGGACGGGAAACTCCATCTTCCTGAACGTTATTCCCCTGAATATTTTATGACAGGGAAAGATTCAAACTACGACCTTGCCCTGTTACGATGGGGCTGTCAGACCTTGCTTGAACTGAACCAGCGCTACCAACTGATGGATTCTCAGGCTCCCAACTGGAAAAATATTCTTGAAAATCTAGCCTCCTTTCCGGACGACGAAAACGGATTAAGCATTGCAGCAGGCGTGTCCCTCACCAAATCTCACCGCCACTGGTCCCATCTTATGATGTATCACCCGTTGCACATTTCTGATGCCGATGA
>JBIKOV010000232.1:0-5240 GCA_044357815.1 Ferruginibacter sp.
GATGCACCTGAGTAAATCGAAGGGCTTTTTACAATAATTTAATACTTTCTGTCGGTTGTATATATTACTAGTTCTTCTAGCGCTTTTCTAACATCTGTTTCGGGAAATTCATGCAAGATGGAGAGGGCTTCATTTCTATAATCATTCATTTTTGCTGCTGCATACCGAATACCTCCTGCTTTAACCACGGTGTCAATTACAAGTTTTACTTTTTCCGGATTCTTATTTTCATTTTTGATGATATAGATCAATTTCCTTCTAGTAGCGGAATCAATAGTATTGAGGGTATAAATCAATGGAAGGGTCAATTTTTTTTCTTTGATGTCATTGCCGGTGGGTTTACCTATATCTTCTTTACCGTAGTCAAAAAGATCATCTTTTATCTGAAAGGCAATACCTACTTTTTCGCCGAATAATTTCATTTTTTCAGTGGCTATTGGATCCTTGCTGGTACTCCATGCACCTACCGCGCATGCAGAAGATAGCAGGGAAGCTGTTTTGTTTCTGATGATCTCAAAATAGATATCTTCTTTTAGATTTAGATTACGGGCTTTTTCAATCTGCATTAATTCTCCTTCACTCATTTGTCTTACCGCCTCTGATAAAATAGCTAAGTGTTCATAATCATGGTGAGAAGTAGAAAGAAGTAATCCTTTTGATAATAAATAATCTCCTACCAAAACGGCAATCTTGTTTTTCCAAATTGCATTGATAGAAAAAAAACCTCTTCTTTCCAATGATTCATCTACTACATCATCATGTACAAGGGTAGCGGTATGAAGTATTTCTACCAGCGCAGCAGCACGATAGGTGCTTTCATTGACTGGTCCCTGTAATTTTGCACTTAAAAACACAAACATAGGCCTTAGTTGCTTCCCTTTGCGCTTGATGATGTATTTCATTATCCGATCTAGGAGGGGTGTCTGGCTTTTTACGGCATCTGTAAATTTTTTTTCAAAAATTTTTAATTCATCCCCTATTATCTTGTTTACAAAGTCCATCAGCAAAAAAAAGCAATATAATGCAGTATACAACGGCTTTAAACAAATTATTTTATTTTATTTGCAAACACTCCTTAAAAAGCTCTTTTTTTGTAAAAAGCGAGTATTGGTGATAGTTATTAACCCATAATTCATAATAAATTGGTTTTTTTAATAGGGAAAACGTAAATATCTAACAAAAAATTTTGCTTTTTAAATCTAAAAGGGTATTTTCGTGTTTAATTAAACCCGATATTTCAGCAATTAATAAATTTTATTATGTCAAGCAAAAAGTACAAAATAATTTTAGGGTTACTAACCCTTATGGTAACATCTGCAACTTTTGCACAAATGGGTGCAGGGTACAGTGTTTTCGATTCGACTGTGATTGGTGCCAAACAAAAGCCACAGCACAATGAATTCTTGAATAACACCTATAATTTCCCTGCTATTCCTCGCAATCAGTGGGAAATCGGTGCTTCTTTAGGTTCAATTGCAATAAATGGTGATATCGCTTCTAGGGTTCCTAGTTTGGGATTTGAAGCACATGTAAGAAAAGCTATTGGATATACTTTTTCATTAAGGTTACAATATACCAACGCTACCGCTTACGGAATGAATTGGACTGCTAATGATAATTATCAAAGAGATCCAGCATGGCTTTCTTCTGCTAATGGGGGAAATTTGGGTTCTAAAGGGTATAATTCGGTTATTAGAAATACGGCTGGGGACATTACTACCTTAAATGGTGGGGCTAAGGATGTGGTTTTCCAAAATTATAAAGCTAAAGTTCAAGATCTTTCTTTGCAAAGTATTTTGACTCTTTCAAATATCCGCTTCCACAAGCAAAAATCAAAAGCATCAGTTTATGCAGGTGCTGGTTTAGGATTTACTTTCTGGAATACTATGGTTAATGCGCTAGATGCTAGCGGTAATCCTTATGCCCTTTTCAAGACCATAAGCTCTTCTGGTGTATACTCAAGTAGAAAGGATGTGCAAAAGGCTTTAAAGGATGGAATGGATGATACTTATGAAACTCAAGCTGATCAAGGCGGTCAGCGTAACGCTAAGTCTGGTAGTAATTTAGTAAAACCTTCCGCATCTATCTTATTGGGAATTGCTGTGAAGTTAAGTAAAAGAATTAATCTTGCTTTAGAAGATCGTCAGACATTCGTTAAATCTGATCTATTAGATGGCCAGCAATACCAAGCTTTTCCATATGGAGATGCTGCTAGATCAGGCTCATTTGATTCATGGAATTATCTTTCATTGGGTTTAAATATTAATGTAGGTAATAAAACAAAATCTGTTGAGCCATTGTGGTGGTTAAATCCTTTGGATTATGCTTACAGTGAATTAAACAATCCAAAGCACATGAAGTTGCCAAAACCAGTTTTTGCTGATACAGATGGTGATGGTGTTACCGATCAATTGGATAGGGAGTCAAATACGCCTTCGGGTTGTCCTGTTGACACACATGGTGTAACTAGAGATACTGATGGAGATGGTGTTCCAGATTGCAAGGATAAACAATTAATTACTCCTACTGAATGTCAACCTGTTGATGCATATGGTGTAGGTAAATGTCCTGATCCAGCTTGCTGCAATGAAATGAAAGATTTAATTTCAAAAATGTCTCTTAAACCAGCTTGTCCTGTAGATTACCCAAGTATTTCAATGAAATCTGCAAAGTTGTCTAAAGATGCACAGGCAATGTTGTCTTCAGTTCAGTCTAAGTTGAAAAATAGTCCTGCTTGCTCAATTACTATCACAGCTTATCCTGCGGCTTCTAAAGCTCAGCAATCTTTGGCAGACAAGAAATTGGATGCAGTAAAGAATTACTTGGTAGAAAAATTAGGTATTAGCGCTGATAGAATCTCTACTGACAAAAGTATTGGCGGAGGAGATCAAAATACACTTGATATCAAATCAAACTAATATAATTATTCTATTTCAAAGCCCTCCCTTAAACCGGGAGGGCTTTTTTGTAACTGCCTTTTTGTTTTTTAGCCGAATAATTGGCTAAGTCATTTATATATGTCCTTTGCCAAGGGGAGTAAGGAATTTCAATTTTTGTTCATACAATGGCTTAAATATCAGTAGGTAGGTGTTATGAGCTCAGTTAAAATGATAATATTTTGAAAATCTTAACGGCTTCTTTTTTGTCATCTGATAATTTGAAATGATATTTGAAGGAAAATCACTAATTTTGCACTCTTATATGAGATTTTTACAACTGTCATTCATCGCTGTACTTGTTTTTTTTTCACTGGAATCTTGCAGTAAATATGGCAAAATCCTGAAAAGTAAGGATGTTACATATAAATTGAAGATGGCAGATAAGTTTTATGCTGAGCGAAAATTTCGTCAGGCTCAACAGCTTTATGAGGAGCTGTATCCTATTTTTAAGGGATCAGACAAGTTTGAAGAACTTTATTATAAGGATGCATATTGTTTTTATTATATGCAAAACTTTAGTGATGCAGAACATTTTTTCAAGGGATTCTTAGAGGTTTTCCCAAATAGTAGCAAAGCGGAAGAGGTGGATTTTATGCATGCTATGTGTTTTTATAAACAAGTTCCAAAGGTAGATTTAGATCAAACGAATACGGGAAAATCTATAGGAGTAATGCAGTCATTTATTAACACTCATCCAGGCTCTTTAAGAAACGTAGAAGCATCCGCTATAATTGACAAATGCAGGCTAAGAATGGAAAGTAAGGAATTAAGGGCAGCTGACCTTTATTTCAAAGTAGGCCAGTATAGGGCAGCAGCTATTGCCTATGGAACTGTGTTAGCAAGCTTTCCTGAGTCAAAACAGGGAGACAGGTTTAAGTTAAATATTATCAAATCGTACTATAAGTTTGCGAAAATGAGTATTGTTGAAAAACAGTCTGAAAGGTTTGAAAAAGTGGTAACCGAATACCAAGATTTTGTGGATCGTTTTCCTGATAGTCAGTTGCTGGAAGAAGCAAAGGAATTAAGTAATTTAAGTCAAAATAATATTAAAGTAATACAATATGAGCAAATTAAGACGACAACTCAGCGCTAGTACGAGTAATGTGGTAGAGCCAAAAAGCCTGTTTGACCTAAAACAGAAAACCGGTAATTTGTATGAATCAATTGCAATTATTGCAAAACGTGCCAATCAAATTAATATCACCATCAAAGAAGAATTGCATAATAAGCTAGAAGAATTTGCAAGCCATACTGATAGTTTGGAAGAAATCCACGAAAATAAGGAGCAAATTGAGATTTCTAAGGCTTATGAGCGTATGCCCAATCCTGCTTTGCTCGCATCTCAGGAATTCATGGAGGATAAGATCTATTACCGTAAAAATGAGGAAGATTTGTTCAGCTAGGGATGCGAATTAAAAATTAGCAATAATTTTTTAACTAAGATTTTATATTTTTAACGACGGCTTGAACCGTCGTTTTTTATGCTAAAAGGAAAAAAAATATTATTGGGTGTTACGGGGAGTATTGCTGCTTACAAAGCGGCTATTCTAGTGCGTTTATTAGTAAAGGCAGGTGCGGATGTGAGAATAATATTGACTCCCGCTGCAAAAGAATTTGTATCTCCCTTAACCCTTTCTACACTTTCACGTAATCCGGTTTTGGCTGACCTTGTCCATAAGGACACATGGGAAAACCATGTTTTGTTGGGAAGATGGGCAGACATAATGCTGCTTGCACCACTTAGCTGCAATACGCTTGCGAAAATGGCTTCAGGAACTTGCGACAACCTCTTAATGGCAGTATACCTTTCAGCTACCTGTAAAGTGGCCGTAGCCCCAGCAATGGATGAAGACATGTGGCTGCATCCGGCTACCAAGCGAAATCTTCAAATACTCGCCAGTTATGGCAATATTGTCCTGCCAGTGGAATCAGGTGAATTGGCAAGTGGTTTAATTGGTGAAGGGCGAATGATGGAACCAGCAGTAATGGTTGAATGGTTGAAAAAATATTTTTCAGCAGGCCAGCTTTTAAGTGGAAAGAAGGTAATGATTACCGCAGGTCCTACTTATGAGCCAATAGATCCGGTAAGATTCATCGGCAATCATTCATCTGGTAAAATGGGGTTGGCTATTGCAATTGAATTTGAAAAACGTGGAGCAGATGTTACATTGATTCTTGGGCCAACTACATTGGATATACCGGCCTTGCTGAATACTATTCGAGTGCAAACTGCAGCAGAAATGTTTGATGTTTGCGAAGCTGTTTTCCCCAAAATGGATATTGCAGTGATGAGTGCAGCAG
>JBIKOV010000233.1:0-5229 GCA_044357815.1 Ferruginibacter sp.
GGATGATTCTTTTGTACAGTCGATGCGGCAGTATTTAAAAAACCCAATCAATCTTTCCTCGGCCGACATCAACAGTTTGCAGGAGCTGTCGATATTTTCTGCCATTCAAATCCAACACTTGATTAGCTATAGGCTCATGCTGGGTGGTTTTATCAGTATCTATGAGCTACAGTCCATTCCAGGTTTTGATCTTGCACTGATTGACAAAATACGTCCATACATTACCGTTAGTATTCCGCAAAATATGACTGAAGCGATTTCTGATCGAATGAAGGGAGGTACCCACAGCCTCCTCACTAGGGTAACTCAGGTGCTTGAAAAATCAAAAGGGTATTTGCTTGATCCTACTAGGGTAAATAATTTTTATCCGGGGTCTAGTCAAAAATGGTTGTTGAGATACCAATACCAGTTTAAAAATTTGCTACAATATGGTATTGTTGGCGAAAAAGATGCCGGAGAACAATTTTTCAGGGGTGCACAAAAAAAAGGGTTTGACTTTTATTCGGCACATTTTTTTGTACGAAATAGGGGTGTCATTCGCTCGCTGGCAGTAGGCGATTTTACGATCAATCTTGGTCAGGGTCTTACCCAGTGGCAAAGCCTTGCATTTAAAAAAAGTGCGGAAGTAATCAATACCAAACGCCAACTGGCGGTGCTTCGGCCTTATCATTCTGCAGGGGAAATTAATTTCCATCGTGGCATTGGTATTACGATTGCTAAAAACAAAATGGAGGGCACCGCTTTTTTATCCTACAAAAAAATAGATGCCAATTTTGTAACCGATAGTTTAAACAAGGAGGATTTTATATCTTCCTTTCAAAGCTCCGGACTGCACCGAACTTCGGCCGAAGCAAAAGATAAAGGGGTGCAGCGGCAATTGTTTGTTGGAGGTAATTTCGCATATTCAACTAGCCAATTTCACATAGGCATCAATGGGGTTCAGTATCAATTTGAGCTGCCTGTAAAAAAATCAGCAGAACCATATAATTTGTATGCTCTTTCAGGAAAAACACTCGGTAATTATAGCATCGATTACAGTTACGGATACAGAAATACTCATTTTTTTGGCGAAGCTGCTTTTACCAATACATTTGATAAGGCCTTTGTGAACGGCTTGATTATAAGTGCAGATGCGAAAGTGGATCTAAGTATATTGTATCGAAATATTTCAAAAAGCTATCAGTCTTTGTATGCCAATGCATTTACAGAAAGCACTTTACCCAATAATGAAAAGGGACTTTATGCCGGTATCAGTATCAGACCAGCGGTTGCTTGGCGCATCGATGGGTATGCAGATTTTTATCAATTTCCCTGGCTAAAATACCAGGTGAATGCACCTACTAACGGCAAGGATTACCTGCTGCAGATATTGTACAAACCAACTAAGCAGTTGGAGATGTATATTCGTTATCGGACGGAATCGAAATATAAAAATTTCAATCCTGATAATTTGATTCTATCGCCGGTATTGTCCATGCCCCGGCAAAATATTCGCACCCATATTAATTTTAAAATCAATCCAGCTATTACCTTTCGTACAAGGGTAGAAATGGTTTGGTTTGCTCACCAACAAGCGGCGGCACAAACTGGTTTTTTAGCTTTTGCCGATGCTATTATTAAGCCAATGATGAAAAGGTATTCCGGAAGTATCCGGCTACAGTATTTTGAAACCGAAGGCTATGATAGTAGGCTTTATGCTTACGAAAATGATGTATTGTATAGTTTTTCAATACCTGTTTTCTATGATAGAGGGTTTCGTTATTACCTCAATCTTAATTACGGGATTACTAGATCCATCACCTGTTGGTTGCGGTGGGCCCAAACCGTTTATAAGGATAAGGCTACCATCGGATCAGGGTTGGATGAAATAGAAGGCAATAAAAAAACTGAAGTCAAACTGCAGTTTCAATTCCAGTTTTAATGAATTGAACCCCGACAGCGGCTATAAGCCCTGTCGGAGGTTGGTTATGAAGGTGAATATCAATTTCTCCTATCATTTGACTAGTGAAACTGCGTCTACTGAAGTCAGAATGGATTTTTTTTCTATAATTAGCTCCTGTTCTAACTATTGGTTCGCTTTGTAATTATATTTGCATCAAACAATTGAATATTATGAGCAGTATACCCGAACAACCTGGTCAACTCAATATTGAAATTTCAGAAGAAGTTTCCGAAGGCACCTATGCCAACCTAGCCATTATTACTCATAGTCATGCCGAATTTGTGATTGATTTTGTAAATGTGATGCCCGGCACTCCCAAAAGCAAAGTAAAAAGCAGGATTGTCCTAACGCCGTTTCATGCCAAACGATTTATGAAAGCGTTGGTTGAAAATATAAATAAATTCGAAGCCACTAGTGGTACCATACAGGATATGGATCAGGTTGAAATTCCTTTTACTTTTGGCGGTCCAATTGCCCAAGCCTAGTTGTCCCAAATCTTATAGGGCAAGTCTGATTTTGTCTAGCTAAAAAATGAATCAATTTTGGGCTATGGATAATAATTATCGTATTCCTGCTCAAACCAGCATTGGGCATATACATTTAAAGGTTTCAGATCTGGAGCGTTCCCTGCAATTTTATCAAGGCTTATTGGGATTTGAGTTGACCATGCGCTATGGAGCTCAGGCTGCTTTTGTTTCTGCAGGCGGATACCATCATCATATTGGATTAAATACCTGGCAAAGCGAAGGTGCTCCGCCGTCGGTGGCGCGAGCGGTTGGCTTATACCATACTGCCATTCTTTACCCCAGCCGCAAAGACCTGGCGGTAATACTGGATCGTTTACAAAAGGCGAACTATCCACTTTCCGGCGCTAGCGACCATGGGGTATCCGAGGCCTTGTACCTAGATGATCCCGATGGAAATGGGGTTGAATTATATTGGGATAGGCCCAAGGATACTTGGTCTTACCATTCAGATGGGTCTATCAAGATGTTTACTTTGCCCCTAGATATGGAGGGGTTATTAGCAGAGCTATCCTAATGTTTTTGGCTTGGAGTTAATATGCTGAGCAAAATGTCCATTCTTTTATGGGATTGTTTAATTACATTTGAAATAAGTTAAAAACTATCCAGAAGGATGATTGTAAACTTGAAAATTATTTTATCTAGGGCAACAAATTAAAATATAAAGGTAATGCCAGCCTCTAAATTTGAAAGGCATTACTGCATTAAAAAAAGTAATCATTGAAGCTATACATTAAAAATATGGTATCTGCCCGATGTAAAATCGTGGTGAAGGAGGAATTAAAAAAGATGGATATTCATTATGTAATGGTGGAATTGGGTGAGGTGGAGATAATGGAAAGCTTGTCGGCAGCAGGTCGGGAGGCATTAAAATTGGCATTGCTTCATTTAGGTCTTGAATTAATGGACGACAAAAAAAGCATGTTGATTGAAAAAATTAAAAACATTGTGATAGAAGTTGTTCACCATTCGGAGGAGCCTTTAAAAATAAAATTTTCTGAACACCTCTATAATAAACTCCAGCAAGATTATACCTATCTCTCGAATTTGTTTTCTGAAGTACAGGGTATTACCATCGAACATTTTATGATTGCCCATAAAATTGAAAAGGTAAAGGAATTATTGGTTTACAACGAACTTAGTTTAACAGAAATTGCATTTGCCATGAATTATAGTAGTGTGGCGCATTTATCTACGCAGTTTAAAAAAGTGACTGGTCTTACGCCGTCTCATTTTAAAAAGTTGAAAGATAAGCGGCGCAATGCCCTTGATAATATATAATTAATTTTTTTTTAATATACTGCTGCTGGAATTGAGAAAAAGGGTAAGACAGGAAAGTAGGATTACATCAAAAAAAACAGGATGCCCAAAGAAAAAATAATTGTAAAGGCAGATCAGCCAGTTGAGCATTTCTCGGTAGTGGGCATTGGTGCATCTGCTGGCGGCTTGGATGCTTTTAAAAAATTACTAAAGGCGATTCCACCAAATTCTGGGATGGCATATGTATTGGTGCAGCATTTAGATCCTTCCCATGCAAGTAACTTACCCGAAATATTAGAGAAGGTTACAACATTGCCCATATCAGAAATTTCCGATACTACCAAAGTGGAACCCAATCATATTTATGTTATCCCAAGTAATAAAATGCTCCATGCCACAGAAGGGGGATTTCATCTAAGTGCGCGGCCCGACAAAGCCAAACACGAGCTGAATTTACCCATTGATGTTTTCTTTTCTTCCCTCGCAGAAGTGTATCAGTCAAATGCTATCGGGGTGGTATTGTCTGGCACTGCATCAGACGGCACCCTTGGTTTAAAAGCCATCAAGGATAACGGAGGGGTTACTTTTGCTCAGGACAAAGCCAGTGCAGAGTTTGAAGGCATGCCACATAATGCTGTGGAAGCAGGGGTGGTAGATTTTATTTTACCACCTGAAGCAATTCCTGACAAATTAATTGATATTACCAGCCGCTTCAACCAAACGGATGAATCTTTGCAGCATTTGCCAATTAAGGAAAGCGATGTATTCAAGAAAATTCTTGCTTTGCTGCGGATACGAAAGGGTACTGATTTTACTTTTTACAAACAAACTACCATCCGAAGACGAATATTGCGTAGGGTGGCGCTTAGTAAAAATGAAAATCCTGCAGGTTACCTGGATTTTTTAAGGAAGAACCCGGCTGAGCAGGATTTATTATACCAAGACCTGTTAATTCCTGTAACCAGTTTTTTCAGAGATCCTGACAGTTTTAAAAATTTAGTTGACACTGTTTTTCCTGAAATTATAAAAAATAAAAAGGGAAAAGCAGCTATCCGTTTTTGGGTGGCAGGTTGTAGTACTGGCGAAGAAGCCTTCTCTCTTGCTATTTGTATCAAAGAGTTTTTGAATACAGTTCCCTCAGTCCAAAAAGGGGAGGAGCAGAAAAATAAGGATATTACTGTACAAATATTTGCTACCGACATCAGTGAACCTGCCATTGCTAAAGCTAGAAAGGGTATTTATACAAAGGGTGATATAAATGGCATGAGCCAGCAAAGGCTAGCGGATTTTTTTGTAAAACAGCATACTGGATATCAGGTGGAAAAAGTGATTAGGGATATGTGTGTATTTGCAGTGCATGATTTTTTGAAAGATCCTCCTTTTGCAAAAATGGATTTGGTAACTTGTCGCAATGTGCTGATCTATATGGAGCCCTATCTTCAAAAAAGGGCGCTGACTACTTTTCACTATGCATTGAATTCAACAGGATTTTTATTGTTGGGT
>JBIKOV010000354.1:0-2901 GCA_044357815.1 Ferruginibacter sp.
TGGAGAAAGACTCGCATTGGATCTTGACAATGCCTTTTATTCGGTAGCAGAAGGGCTGGTCAATTCTTTTAAAGAAAGCAATGACCACGAAGGTTTTAAACTTTCAGCCATTATGAACTTTGGAATTGATACCGCCATCACGCCCGAAGAACTTGAAAAAGGAGCAATCAATTCAACGGCAGAAAAGTTATACGATGAAGCCAAAGCAAATTACAATCGCAAGGTGGTTGCAGTAGCGGAACAGACTTTACCCATCATCAAAAATATACGCAAAGAACAGGGCAATCATATTGAAAATGTAGCGGTACCGTTTACGGATGGACGAAGAGTAATTCAAGCCCTAGCCAACCTAGATAAAACACTTTCAAGCAAAGGCGCAGAATTACCCAATGCCCTGGAACGCAGCATTACCCTAGCCCTCATTGATGATGCCTGGAAAGAGCATTTGAGGGCAATGGATGATTTGCGCCACAGTGTTCAAACTGCAGGATACGAGCAAAAAGACCCTTTGGTAATTTATAAAATTGAAGCCTTTGGCGCATTCAAACAAATGGATGACCAAGTGAATAAGGATATCGTAAGTTTCCTTTGCCACTGCGCCATTCCGATGGAAGATAATGATGGAGGAAAAATTAGGGAAGGCCGCGAACAAAAAACGGATATGAGTAAAATGCGTCAACGCAAGGAGGAGTTTGCCGGAGCCGTTTCGGGTGGCGCTCAGCAAATGTCAAATGAGAATGATTACAACGATCCTTCTCCTGCAATTAAGCAAGAACCCATTCGGGTAGACCCAAAGATTGGCAGAAATGATGCCTGTCCTTGTGGTAGTGGCAAAAAGTTTAAAAACTGCCACGGAAAAGATGCCTAATGAAGCAATTCAACTTATAATCATGCCGGATCTTAGTTCCGGCATTTTTTTTAGTCCCCCAGTCAATCACTACTAACTATCCCCATGATATACTGGTAGTTTTGTCAATAACAAACACCATTTTACGGTAGCTAAACTGTAAATTTGTAGTTCATTACTGTAATCATGAATATAGCTTCCTACATCGATCACACTGTATTAAAACCAACCACCACCATTGGGGATGTTGAAAAAATTTGTGCCGAAGCAATTCAATACCAATTTGCAGCAGTTTGTGTTCCGCCGCTCTATGTAAAAAAAGCAAAGAAACTGCTTGGGGACTCCTCCATAAAAGTAGCAACGGTAATTGGTTTCCCATTTGGATATGCTGCCATTGAAGCCAAGGTAGCGGAGCTGGTACTAGCCATTATTGATGGCGCAGATGAGCTAGATGTGGTAATCAATATCAGTGCTATAAAAAATAACGATTGGCAGTTTTTAGCAAATGAGATCAATAGTATATTACCCATCGTTAAAAATAAAAACAAGCTAATTAAAGTCATCATCGAATCGGGTATTCTAACAGATGAGGAGATTATTAAATGCTGTGACTTGTATGGTGCTGCGGGTGTTGATTTTCTTAAGACCTCAACCGGATATGCCGAGAAAGGTGCTACAGTGGAAGCGGTGCAATTAATGCGCAAACACTTGGCAGACAATGTTCGCATTAAAGCAAGCGGTGGTATTAAAAACTATCATTTTGCCAAACAGTTAATTGACGCCGGCGCAAACAGGTTAGGATGCAGTAGCAGCCTATCCATCGTAAATGAAGCAGCGGAGCAAAGTTAAATGGAATATTTTTTGTAAATTGAATAACCACAATGGGTGGTTGGCAATAATGATCGATTCGCAATTTGGTCAACCTATTTTCAAATTGAATGACTTTTAAGCAATAAATTTTATACAGATGAAACGAATGTTTTTTATTTTAGCTCTTTTATTTTCTACGGTTAAAATAAATGCTCAAGCCAGTATATCCAAAGACACAACAATATCTTTAGGAAACATTACGGTTATTATGGACAGTAGGATAGAGCTCTTAGCAAAGAAAGAGGCAGAACTCAATGAAGCGATTGCAAACGGGCCGAAATTTGCAAAAGGTTTTCGATTGATGGTATTGAGTACCAATGATCGCTCGCAGGCGATGAATTTGAGGGCAAGACTATTACAACTATTTCCTGAACAGAAAATATACATGAGTTTTCAGCCGCCTCATATTAAGGTTAAGCTGGGTAATTTTCTAGAAAAAACGGAAGCTGACCAATACAAAAAAGAAATCATCCTCAATAAACTGGTTAGTACCGAAATTTATTTATTGCCGGAAATAATTGAAATTAAAACAGAGCGAAATAAAGAATAAGAAAATGATTACCCGATTTTAAATTGGCAATTTAATTTCTGAATGCTTACCTTACTTCTATCAATAAACCAAACAACGTGAGTGAATTATTACAGCAACAAATAAAGACCCTTGCAAAAAAATATGCAGCCGAATTTATTTCGATTCGCCATCACCTGCATGCTCACCCAGAATTAAGTTACCAGGAATTTGAAACCTCCCAATTTATTCAACAACAATTGACTGCTTTCAATATTCCATTTGAAATAAAAGCAACAACTGGAGTCATTGGATTGTTGCATGGCAAAAATCCAGCAAAAAGGGTGGTTGCACTTAGGGCAGATATGGATGCATTGCCTATCATAGAAGAAAATGACATTCCCTACAAGTCAACCAATCCTGGTGTGATGCATGCTTGCGGGCATGACGTGCATACCAGCTGTTTACTGGGCGCTGCAAAAATATTAAGCGAATTGAAAGAGCAATGGGAAGGAACTGTAAAATTCATCTTTCAACCGGGTGAAGAGAAGAACCCCGGAGGTGCTAGCATCTTGATCAAAGAAGGTGTACTGGAAAATCCCGCTCCTGAAAATATTTTTGGGATGCATGTGCATACTACTTTAGAAAAGGGGAAACTTAGTTTTAGGGGTGGCAT
>JBIKOV010000307.1:0-3629 GCA_044357815.1 Ferruginibacter sp.
CATCGATGATTTCAATATCCGCTGAGTTGGAAATTTGATTAAAATTGTCCCAATTGATTTCAAACTTGCTAGCAGGGGCAGCACAAAACCATTCATAATCCATTTTTCTGAAATCCGCCTCATTAGCAGGTAGTAATGAGCGGGTTGCTGCTCTTACCACTATTTCAATTTCATAAAACTGGTTGGTAAGGGAATGGTAAGTCAATAAGGAATTGATGAGTGGTTTTCCGATGCCGGCGATGAGTTTAATGGTTTCGCTGGCTTGCATACTGCCAATGATACCAGGCAAAACACCCAGTACGCCTGCCTCTGCACAATTGAGCACCTCACCCTCAACGGGTGGGGTAGGAAACAGATCACGGTAATTGGCCGCAATAATATCAGTATTGGAATTATAATTTAAAATAGCCACCTGCCCTTCAAATTGTGACACTGCACCATACACGATTGGTTTATTTAATAATACAGATGCATCATTAATAATATATCGGCTAGAAAAATTATCGGTTGCATCAATCACTAAATCATAGTCATTAATGATCGCTAGGGCATTATCGGTTGTCAGTCTTTCATTATAAGCAACAATATTAATTTCAGGATTCAATTTGCCTAAGCGTTCTTTTGCTTTTATTGATTTTGAAAAACCGATGTCGTCCACTGTATACAATATCTGTCGGTGGAGATTGGTGATGGAAACAATATCTTCATCTACAATGCCGATGGTGCCAATGCCAGCTGCTGCAAGGTATTGAAGTGCTGGACAGCCGAGTCCGCCCGCACCAACCACCAATACTTTTGCTGCTAGTAATTTTTTCTGTCCCGATACCCCAAATCCTTTTAAAAGAATCTGCCGCTGGTACCTTTCATATGACGGGTTGTCTTTTTCCATTTTTTATCCTCCAGAAAAAGGAGGTAATAATGCAACGGTGCATTGATCGGTTAAAATTGTGTTGGATGAAATAATCTTTTTATTCACTGCTATTACAAAGGTTGTATTCATTAAAGCTGGGTAAGTTATTTGAAGGGACTTCACCAACCCATCTGTATCAGGGCTATTTTCCAGCGTGAGTGTATCCACTCCTGTAATATCTGCGAGTTGTCCAAAAAGCATTATATGAACCTTCATTATTTATTTTTTATTATCTGAATTACAATTTATTGAAGACCCAATAGGTTAGGCGCCTGAAAATATTAATTTTGCTGCTGCTAGTAGTAAAACAAACGCTAGTATGTTTTTTAAAATGCTTTGCTTAAATCGAACTGCTCCAAAATAAGCTCCCAATAATCCACCTGCAAAAGCAATCAGTACATATACTATCATCGCCGAGTTGAATTGAATGCCCTTGGTATATTGTCCAGCCAAGCCTGAAAGGGAATTTACAAAAATAAACAGTGCGCTGATGGCAGCAGTCTGTTTTTGATCGGCCCATTTTAGAAACAAAAGTACGGGTGATAAAATAATACCTCCTCCAATGCCAATCAGGCCGGAAAGAAAACCAATGGATGCGCCAATCAATAAAGACAAAGGCGTGCTTGATTTTTTTAGTTCGCTGGCCGGGGTATTGCTAAATAGAAAAAACCTTGCTACCGGAATGAGCAGTAATAATCCCAAAATCTTTTTATACAAAGCGCCATCCATTACCAATAAACCACCAACAAAAGCCATGGGGATGGAAGCCAATGCTAGTGGAAGAAATATTTTTCGGATGAAATACTTGCCTCGGTAAAACTGGATAAATGCAGTGAGCGATACAAATAAGTTTAGCAGCAGTGCGGTGGGCTTCATTACCTCCGGACTAAAACTGAATAGGGCCATCAGGGCAAGATAGCCGCTTGCGCCACCATGACCTACGGATGCGTATAAAAATGCTACTAGAAACAGTAAGCCATACAATAAAATAATTTTTTCAGGCATATTGTTTATTTATTCCGGCAATACATGAATGGTTACTTTTTCACCTATCTCACAATGCGTAGTATTTTCTTCTATTTGTATTAGGCAATTGGCTTTGGCAAATGAACTAAGGCGGTAGCTTTCTTGCGCACCCAAGGGCAATACTTTTTCACCATCGTAATAGCCTTTTAAAAAATGGGTAAGTCCTGCTATTTTATTGATTGCTGATGAGAGTGGCGCTTCTATTGTCTTTAATCCCTTGTAATGGTTACCCAATTGTTGTAATGCTGGAAGTGCATATTCGTACAAACAAGTTAGCACCGAAGATGGATTGCCCGGCAATCCAACAATTAATTTATTTTCTTTCTTACCAAAATACAAGGGCTTTCCTGGTCGTTGTTTTATTCGGTGAAATAATTTTGTTACCCCACATTGAGCAGCAGCTTCCAATACAAAATCATAGTCACCCACACTGATGCCGCCGGTTAATAATATTACATCCGATTGCTCAATTGCTTCCTGTAGTGTTTTTTGTAAAACGGCAAGATTATCCTCTGCCCAAAATACTTTTATTTGATTGATATGAAGTTGTTGAAGCGCTGCTGTAATGGTAGCCGAATTAGATTCGTATACTTGGCCATACTGCAATGGCTTTCCTGCTGCTTGCAATTCATTGCCGGTAACAATAATACTAACCACTGGTTTTGGAAAAACGGTAACTGATGTAATGCCTATTCCAGTTAAAAAGCCAATTGCTCCGGGTGTTAATAGGCTACCTTCATTTAAGGCTAATTCACCTGCTTTTATATCAGCACCCTTTGGTCTAACGTTAACCCCTAATTGTATATTTTGATCTTCTATAGTTAAAAGACCATTTATGACAGTCACTTTTTCCTGCATTACCACCGTATCCATTCCTTGGGGAACAGGGGCTCCTGTAAAAATCCGAACTGCTTTTTCGGAAGCGTAAGTTTGGTTGCTATTAGTTCCTGCAGCAATTTCTCCTTCAATTGGTAACGTTCCATTGCTTTTCCAACCATCGAAGCAAAATGCATAGCCATCCATTGAGGATTGATTGAATGGAGGGAAATCGATAGTGGAAAAAACATCTGTAGCCAATACAAGTCCTACTGCCTGCAGAAGGGGCAATTGAACCGGATGGAGTGGAATTACCTGTTCTTGAATTATTTTTTTTGCTTCGGTTACGCTAATCATGATTGGGTAAAAAATTTATCCGCCAATGGTAATCATCGATCTGTTTTGAATTTCTTCTGCATGCACCTGTTCAAAATCTGCGGTAAATTGGCCGCCTAATTCCTTTGCTTTACTGGTAACGCTTTTTTGAATAAGCGGTAAAATATCTTCACCATTACGAAAGGCAGTCAATAGGTCGGTTTCTTCTTTCGAGAAAAGACAGTTCTTCATTTTCCCATCCGCTGTTAGTCGCATCCGGTTGCAGCCACTACAAAAAGGAGAAGTCATGGTGCTGATGACTGCAAAGGAACCTGCATGCCCTGCAACAGTATATTTTTTTGCAGTATCATGCAATTCATCATTGAGTCGAACTATGGGATATTTTGATTCCACCACTTCCAGTATTTGTTGCCAGGTAAATACCTTGTTGCTCGTCCACCGGTTTCCACTGAAAGGCATGAATTCAATAAATCGTACTTGCACGGGGGTATCTTTTGTCCACTCAATAAAATCGTTGATTTCTGAATCATTCATTCCTTTC
>JBIKOV010000235.1:0-5141 GCA_044357815.1 Ferruginibacter sp.
CACCACGCCATTTATTGCAAAAGCCTATCAGATACCTTATTTGAATATCGCTACCAAAATAATGCTAGGAGTTGCTAAAATAAAGGACTTCAAATACGAGAAAAAACTCAAGGGTTTTGCCATCAAGGAACCTGTTTTCTCTTTTAATAAGTTTCCCGGCGTAAGCAAGGAACTGGGGCCAGAAATGAAAAGTACCGGCGAAGCAATCCGCTTTATCAAGGATCTTAAGGACCCTTATTTTAGACAGTTGTATAAAGAACGCAGTATGCATTTAAGCAAATAATTGTAACATTTTTTTATAAGCAGGGCGAATCATCCATCGTGGATTCTACGAAGGATGATTCGCTTTTTTTGTGGGCATAGCGGATAAGCTTTCAATAGTATTTAAAATATTTTATATATATCTTAGGGTATGCCTACAATGTATGCCGTACCCATTTGGAAAAAAGCGCCGTTTATCAGGTTGTTGATACCGCTGACTTTAGGGATACTGTTGCAATGGTACCTACTCATTCCGTTTTCAGCGGCCATTCTTGGTTTTATTTGTTTCGGGATTGCCTATGGTTTGTTTTTGTTTTTCCCCCTTGTTGTAAGATTTAAGCTTCAAGCGCTTCAGGCCTTAATTATTAACCTGCTGATAGTATGTTTAGGCCTCATCATTACCTGGCAAAAGGACATTCGGAATAGTAGTGATTGGTTGGGTAATTATTATCAAGCGCAAGACCATTTGGTAGTAAGGATAGATGAGCCATTACAACAAAAGCAAAAATCGTATAAGGCCCATGGTTATGTCGAGTCGATTGTAAAGAACGATACAATTATAGATTGTAAAGGAAAATTGATATTGTATTTTTCTAGGGATTCTGTCTCGTCGCTGTTGAAGTATGGGGATAGAATACTGGTTCATAAAAATTTGCAGCCCATTAAAAACTCGGGTAACCCCGGAGCTTTTAATTATGAACAGTATGCAGCAATGCAATTAACTTTTCATCAGGTATTTTTAAAACCAGTGGACTGGGTTAAGCTGGACAAAAATAATACCCACTGGTTCAGGCAATTTATCTTTACTGCAAGACAAAATATTGTATCCATCCTTCAGCGAAATTTGCCTCCGAGTAAGGATGAATTGGGTATTGCAGAAGCATTGCTCATCGGTTACACCAATGATCTAGATAGGGATCTGGTGAAGGCTTATAGCAATACAGGGGTAGTTCATATCATTGCCATTTCGGGAATGCACCTAGGGTTGATTTACGTATTACTGGTATGGTTTTTTGCAAAAATACCTGTAATCAATCGATCCAAAATATTGCAGGTTATACTGATGTTAACCTGCATTTGGTTATTTGCAATATTAACGGGTGCAGCTGCTTCGGTTCTTCGATCAGCCGTTATGTTTACTTTTATTGCAGTAGGTAAAAATATTATAAAAAAATCTTCTATCTATAACTCAATGGCTGCTTCGGCATTTGTAATGCTTTGTTACAACCCCTATTTTTTATGGGATGTGGGATTTCAATTATCCTATTTAGCAGTGGTGGGCATTATCATTTTTCAACCGGCTATTTACAACTGGTGGTATGTTAAAAATAAGTTGGCAAATGAAATATGGAAACTGATGGCAATTTCATTAGCTGCTCAAATACTTACTTTTCCAATTTGTATTTATTATTTCCACCAGTTTCCGAATCTTTTTCTTTTAACTAATATCATTGCGGTGCCTTTATCAAGTGCCATTCTTTTTACGGAGATAGGCCTGGTGGTATTATCATGGATTCCATTTGCGGGGGAATGGATTGGAAAACTAGTAGGTGGAATGGTGTGGATCATGAATAAAATTATTCTTTGGGTTAACCAATTACCTTTTTCTGTTTGGGAAAAAATACCAGCAACATTGCGCTCAACCGGCTTGCTCTATCTTGCAGTATTTTGTTTGAGCAGTTGGTTATTGGAAAAAAATAAAAAACCTTTTCGGCTTGCGCTGATTTCTTTAGTATTTTTTACGTTCATACAAGCCTACGGAGAATGGCAGATAAAAAACCAGCAAAAAGTCATCGTTTACAATATTCCCCAGCACCAAGCCATTGATTTTGTGACCGGCAACCAATTTCAATTTTTGGGCGACAGTGGGATATTGGGAGATCAATCGCTGCAAAATTTTCACTTGGAGCCTGCGAGGATAGCCTTACAGTTAACCCAACCATTGGCTAGCGGCTCTTTATATGCTTCCGCTTCAATGTTTTATCAACTGGGGAGCAAAAAAATCATCCTGGTGGATCGGCCAATGCAATTGGAGGCTAGCCAATCAAAAATTGATGTGGATTTAATCATCCTGTCAAAAAGCCCAAAACTCTTTATTGCCCAGCTGGCCAGTGTTTTCAACTGCCGGCAATATGTTTTTGACGCTTCTAACAGTTTGTGGAAAATTGGTCAATGGCAAAAAGAGTGCGAAGAACTACATTTGCGGTCTTATTCAGTTTCGGATAACGGAGCATTTGTGATGTCCGATTAGGCCATTATTTATTCAACTCACAGGTTAATGTTCAATGAATAGCCTGAAACGAAAAGAGATACAGTAAAAACTAATCAATACAATACTTACCAACCATGCAAAAAAAAATTAATACGGCACTCATTTCTGTTTTTTATAAAGATGGGTTAGAAAATATCGTTGAGCAATTGCATCAACTGGGGGTAATTATTTATTCTACCGGCGGCACCCAAAAATTTATTGAAGATCTGCAGATACCTTGTGTAGCGGTTGAGTCATTAACCACCTATCCTTCTATTTTGGGAGGCAGGGTAAAAACATTACACCCATCTGTATTTGGCGGTATCCTTGGCAAGAGAGCTGACGCTACCCATGTGCAGGAAATGAAACAATTTAATATCCCTGAATTGGATCTGGTTATTGTTGATCTGTATCCATTTGAAGAGACGGTAAGATCTACTTCAGACGAAAAATTAATCATAGAAAAAATTGATATTGGCGGTCCTTCGATGATACGTGCTGCCGCAAAAAATCACCAAGATGTAGTAGTGATCGCTGCTAAAAAAGATTATGCCTTGCTGGAGCAAATATTGAAAGATCAAAAGGGCGAAACCAGTTTGGACCAGCGTCGAACGTTTGCTATTAAGGCTTTTGATGTATGTACTGGTTATGATCTTGCCATTTCCAATTATTTCAATCAAACTGAATTTGCCAACCCATTTGATAAAACAAAAACCGTGTTGCGCTATGGCGAAAATCCACACCAACAGGGAATATTTTACGGCAATACCGATGAAATATTCGACAAGCTCCATGGAAAAGAGTTGTCGTATAATAATTTGGTGGATGTGGATGCAGCCGTTCAACTCATTTATGAATTCAATTCCACCGCCGAGCAAACTATTGGACAGGTTGTTTTTGCAATTATCAAGCATACCAATGTATGTGGAATTGCTTCCAGAAGTTCTGTTAAAGCGGCCTGGGATTCAGCATTGGCCGGCGATCCGGAAAGTGCATTCGGGGGAGTATTGATTTGCAATGCGCCAGTTGACAAAGCCACCGCAGATGCAATCAATGAAATATTTTTTGAAGTATTGATAGCGCCATCATTTAATGCGGATGCATTGGAAATTTTAACTACCAAAAAGAATCGCATTTTATTGGTACAAAAGCCAAGTGCAACGGCTACCCATCAGTATAGGACCGTATTAAATGGCCTATTGACCCAGCAGAATGATGTCGGAAATTTTACTGAATGGAAAGAAGAGGGAGGCAGAAATACCACCGCTTCAGAAAAAGAAGACCTGGTATTTGCCAATTTGATTGCCAAACACCTAAAGAGTAATTCTATTGCAATAGTAAAAAATAAACAATTAATTGGGAAAGGCTGTGGCCAAACATCCCGTATCGACTCATTGCGCCAGTCAATTGAAAAAGCGAACCAATTTAAATTTGACTTGACAGGGGCAGTGTTGGCAAGTGATGCATTTTTTCCATTTGATGATTGTGTGAAAATTGCTCATGGGGCAGGTATTACTTCGTTTATACAACCGGGAGGTTCTATTCGGGATAAGGATTCTATTGAATACTGCAAACAAAATAACCTTGCAATGGTTATTACAGGACTTCGTCATTTTAAACATTAATCGCTTTCGTTTGCTTATGCACAGCAATCAAAAAATATTTAAGGGCAATACACTCGCTTACCTTGCATTGGCTACCACTAGTATTTTGTGGGGCACTACTTGGGTAGCTAGTAAAATTGCGGTTTCAGAAAATCTACCTCCTTTTCAATTGGCCTCCATTCGACAATTTTTAGGAGGTTTTTGTTTTCTTATTTTCTTTTTGGGGTACAAAAAAATGCCGTTGCCAACACTAAGACAGTTTGGCTGGCTGTTTGTATTAAGTTTATTGATGTTTGTATTTTCCAATGGCTTAAGCACTTGGAGTTTGAAGTTTATTCCTACCGGATTCAGTTCATTGATAGGGGCATTGTATCCTTTTAGTGTGGTGGCCATAGAACGTTTTTTCTTCAATAAAAAAAACCTTACTATATTAACTTTTGTTGGCTTACTACTAGGGCTAACTGGTATTGGCATTGTATTTTACGAAAATTTGTTGGAGCATCACCAGGAGGGCTTTTTTTTCGGGGTTGGGCTTTCAATTATCGCCATGTTTTCCTGGAGTGCGGGAACCATGTTCATCGCTAGAAATACGCTTAAAATTAACCCGTATTATTCCACCGGATGGCAGATGCTCATCAGTTCATTCGTATTATTTATTATTTCACAGTCCACCCATACGGCCATTCCAATACAAGCGGTTTCTTTGAAAGTTTGGCTGGCGATTGGCTACCTGGTGGCATTTGGATCAATCATTAGTTTTATAGCATTTGTATATTCTATGAAGAAATTGCCTGCTGCAATATCTTCTTTATATGCGTATTTGAATCCGCTGGTGGCTATGGTTGTGGCCGCGTTGGTGGTAAATGAAAAATTAACCATCCATATTTTTTGGGGTGCGTTGGTTACGTTGGCGGGTGTATTTTTAGTTAATTATAGCATTAACCGCGATCAGGTAAAAGTAATTGTGGAGCCGGAGCAGTAATGATTTTACTATATTGTTGACCCACTAAAGAACACTTACAAGT
>JBIKOV010000236.1:0-5132 GCA_044357815.1 Ferruginibacter sp.
AGGAAATATTTGTACCGCTACCAGTAAATGACTTACCCATTACATCCATCTGCAAACTTGCACTATCAGCTGATAAAGCGCCAACACCTGCATAATTTACATTATTAGCTGTAACATGTAAGGTATTATTCAGTAAACCAGCAGTCAATTGAGCATTTGAGAAAGTAGGGGTTTCAAAAGTCTGGGTTGAAGTATTATAAGAAATTTCAACATGGCCACTTGCTTGAATATTATCCAAATTTAATTGAAGATCTCCAGCACCGCGTATATCATACCCCGAAGCATTGGAACTTATATTGACGGTAGGACTACCCACTGTAAAAATATCACCAAACACAATATTACCAGAATAAGCCAATGATGCATTCGAAAATTCAATTCCACTTTCTTTTATTTGAATGTTTTGAAGTGTTCCGGTAGCATTACCATTGGGCAATGTTAATACAGCATCCAAGGAGCTGGCTGAAAATATTCCTTTAGCCAAATTTTCAATATTAATACCTTTAACGGTACCTGCAATCATACCTGAACTGTACTCAAAATTTTCATTTAGGACAGATCTAAATTCTGTAATCGCTGTATTTTCAGTATCAAAAGCAGGGTTCTTTGGAGAAGCAAATTTTAGATCCCATAAATTAAGTTGTTTTAAAAAGCCAGCAAGTGAATGATAGATAGCAAATAATTCACCAGGCGAATAGGAGCCTTTTTTGGCAGCTTTATAGGCATCGTGAGTAGATTTGACGGTTGAAAAATTGGATTGCACAACTGGTAAAGCTGCATCAACTTTGGGATCTTCAACAACTTTACCCGGTTCGGGAGCTAAAATTGGTAAAACAGGTCCTACTTTTGGTTCTACAACAACTTTACCTGGTTCGGGAGCTTTTTGCGGAGCAGGCGCTTGCGACAAACTGGCAAGCATACTTTCAATGGATTGTTTTTTCTTTAAATCATTTTCACTCTTGGAATTGCTATGTTTACCCAACCAGCTATTACCTAAAGCAATGGATTCATTTCTATACTTTTCCTTTTCGGCTACTTTTATTTCCTTTTTAAATTGGTCATATTTTTTTTCTAATTGGGTAAAGGTAGACTCCTGTCCAAAAAAGAATGCATTAAATCGAGCTCCCAAGGATTTTTCACCTTTCAATTCAACTTCTGCTCGTTGGATTGGTGCATACATGCCCCCACTAGGTGCTGAAAATGATTGCCCTTCCATTTCCCCAGCAATATTTGACATTTTTTGAAGCGGTAATTGTGAATTAACCATACTTATCACAGGTGCCAAATTGGATTTTGGACTGGGCAAAGTTTTGGCAGCAGGAGCATTATTAGCAACCACATTTGTTGAGCTATTAGTATTATTTTGTATACGAGATGAAAGTGCTTTCAATTAAAAAAAATAATTTTATTTGCCTTTTTAATATATTAATATTATTTATAACATATAAAGTAAAAAAGACAAATGAAGATATCGCGAAATATAGAAATAGCCAAATTAATTAACTGATTAAAAAGTAAAGAGACAACGATTTAGAATTGGATTCACCACATCGCCCTGCAGAATGATTTGACCTTAGTGTTGACAGATAAAATTATTTATAAATATAACTTAAAGGCATTTGTTCCATCGCTTTTTGAACACTACAATTGCCCTGAGCAACATCAGCCAAGGCCTTTTGAAAATTCACCAACATGAAAAATAGTATCGACAAGGATTTATCTATGATATCACAGTTATTGGCAAAATTTTCATTTGAAATGATTAAGTTATGCTTTAAGAAAACTAAATTATGGGAGGCCAAATATCCAAAGCATCCAATCGTTAATTTAGTATTCAGTTGGATTATCAAATCGCAAATGGGTAAATAATTAGCTGCTTCCAATTGCCCAACAATTGGAATGTAAAATTGAAGTAGACTGAACCCCTCAAAACCTTCCTCTTTAACCGGAAGGTTACCCAATTCAATAGGCCAATAGGTATTTTGACCATTAATAACGGCCGCAAATTTTATTTGCAACCGATCATAAAAATTATTGGTATCCGCTTTTTCATAAATTGATTGATAATTTTTCTCAACGAGGTATTTATTAATTTTTTCTAACATTTATAAACCATTAAAATATAATTAATTATGTGAAATATCAACCAGTAACTATGTTCAACAATTGCTTACCTTACAATACCAAATTACCCCAATTGTAAAGATCGTTAAACAATCAACTTTAACTTAAGGGAAGAATCTACTTAAACAATTGAAAAAAAAATAATTGATATTGGTTACCCATGTATAATTAGGGAAATTGTAGGGAATTCTTTTTGACAAAACTGCTATAATAAACCTGACTGATATAAAAATATTTATCAAAATTAGCAATCAATATCATTCAACTACTTACAATAAAAACCAAGCATAGAACTATTGCAACGAATTTAACATTTCATCGATGCCTAGGGTGCCGTTGATAACATTAATGATGGGCTTTTCAAAAGTTTCAATATACATAGCGACCATTTTAATTAAATCTGTAATTGAACTCTTTTGATCTAATAAATTTGAAAAAATGGGCATGACGTGACAACAACGATAGGTAATTTTTTTATCCTTTAAACCAAAAGAACCAACTGATAGTAAATAATTGATCCGATTGGTGAGTTCAAGGGAAAGGCTTTCATTCTGAAGAGCCGGGGTACCGGGTATTTCATAAAAAATTTGCAAAATTTTTATATCAGGAAATACATTTTCTGGCAATGGCACAAATGCAAGGGAGATATCAATATTGCTTTTATCGGACGAAATATAATTTAAAATAATAGAGGAAATGGGCATAGTGTCAGATTTATCAATCAGGTGATTGGTAAGCTGTAATTCGTCCAATATTTTTTTAACATCAACTATATCTAATTCCGTAATTTCCAAATTCATAATTATATTATTGTTTTATGCCATGTTTTTATAAATAAGCACCATTCCGTCATTGAAAGTTTTAGTTTTAACTTCTCTATAGAATGCTTGAGGGTCTGTACCTGCAGCCTGAATTATTGGATCAACTTTTTCTTTATTCGTTTTTATAGCATTTTCGTCATTTGGATCAACTGCATTAATATGGGAGGCTATAAAGTGAACTGTAGCAATATTTCTCTTTTTAATTTCACCTGAACTATTTTCTTTATTACCAAAAAGCCTACCAAAAGTAGAATCTGGGTTCGCAGCTGCCGCATCATTAGCCTTGCCCTTCATGCTATTGAAAAAAGAAACCAATAGCTTACCGCCACCTGCAATTATTTTTAAGGATAAACCGGCAAGTTGGGAGTTTGGTTCAGGGATACAAGCAGCAATATTACCTGCCAGAGCAACAAAGTCCAACGCCATATTTACCCCTAAATTCTTTACCTTATCAGTATTAATTTTCTTTAAATGTTCTAAAACCTTAACATCTGCTTGGGCATTAGCAGCTTTGGTTGCCGTTATAATAGTCTGCATTTCGTTGGCTGAATGATGCGCTTTTATAATGTCATACACCCCTACAGCTATATCAACTGCATTTAAAGCAAGGCCAATACCTGGTACTGCAGATGCTAAACCTGCACTTCCTTGATTTAGCATTTCAGCAATGGATTTGATAGATGATACTGCCTTTCCAGCCGTAGTAAGTAAGCCTTTAATAATATTTACGGCCGCCTGAGCTTTTTCAGCTTTACTAGCTTCAACATCAGACTTATAAAGTTTATAGGTTTTATAAACTTCATAAATAGTCATTACGCCCGTTTTTAGGGCAGATAACCCATCTGCAAAACCCATTCCCACTTTATTTGCCACTCCTGCAGCCTCACCTGCACCTTCTTCTCCTGCTTCTTGAAAATTCTCAACTGTACCCGCTATATTTCCGGCCAATTTCCCTCCAGCTTCAACAATTTCTACTCCCAGACCTAATTTCTCTGATAAATCTGATTCTTTCCAATTTGCTTTAGCATTGGCAGCATGTAAATAAAGCGCATATAAGGAAGCTGCGCTGCCAAAAATACCCGCAGCGCCAGCTTTTGCCTTATCGCCACTATCATATTCTACTTTCTCTCCATCTAGTTCCTTGTCGCCCTCATTATCAGTATAACCGACCGTATCAGCAGCAATTGAATCCCCCAGTAATTCCATTCCCTCTACAGGCTTATCCTCTACCTCAGCTTCCACCTTATCGCCAGATATTGCAGCATTTACTCCTCTTCTTTGTGATTTGGAATAAGCAAGTTGCACAACCACTCTTTGCGCAACAGCCATCGAAATAGCGGTATCAGATTTTGGGATATTATTTATCAATTTTCCTTGAGCAACCGCTTGTGCACCCATCACATCTGCCTCCATTTCCAAACCTGCATCATCATTAACCGGAACAGTACCCTTTAACTGGGTAGTAGCTTGAACCCTTCCCTGTTTTTGTTGCACTACATGCCAGGCTTCATGAGGCACATGTTTTTCCTGACCAGAAGCTACATGAATATCAGTACCCTGAGCATAGGCATGCGCTTGCAACTGAGCGGGCTTGGGAGAATTATAATGCACTTTCACATCACCCAAACTTACACCTGACAATTGCTCTACTCCGGATTTTACATTATCAGGCAATCCTGTTTTATTAGCAGGCGCTGCTGCTCTTTGAACTGGTGCAGTCGAATTGGAATTAGTTCCAACTGAATTTGGCTGAAAAGCCCAAGTAGAAGACGACTTCCTTTGAATAGGTGAATGATTGGGGGGTAATATTGATGAGGTAGATTTAAATTGAAAAGGAGAACTAGGAGCCATTTTTCCAGGACTGGGTTCAAAAAAACTTTCTACAGAATTTTGTTGTTCTTTGTCAGCTGCCAACTGCATAGGTTGAACACTAGGCAGCACCTTTACCGCCGCCTTATTTTCAGCAGGAGCAACTTTGGGGGCTGCTGGTTTAGCAACTGGAACAGCAGTTTTAATCATAGAAAAAATATACTATAGCATGAAACTAAGATTTCTTTTTGATTTTAAGCAAAAAATGTTAACCATATTAATAAAAACACGATTTGAAAATTAACTCTATACGCAATTTGGCAAATGGGGGTTCAAAAATAAAATATTGAATTTTATCAGTTAAAAGCTAGATGAATT
>JBIKOV010000237.1:0-5093 GCA_044357815.1 Ferruginibacter sp.
GCCAGGGCATATCACACCCACTTTAATTCCTTTGGTTCTAAGTTCTTTGTCTAGCGCTTGGGCAAAACCCACCTGTGCAAATTTAGTGGAACAGTAAACTGCTTGCCCGGGATAGCCATTAATTCCTGCCATGGAGGACAGCAGTAGAATGGTTCCACTGCCTTGTAGAATCATATGGGGTACTACGAACCGGGTAAACAAAAAAGTGGAGCGCATGTTGGTATCCATCATTGCATCGTATTCAGCAACTGAAGTGTCCACAAGTTCTTTATAATTTCCTATTCCTGTATTGTTGAGCAGGATATCAATTCTTCCAAATTCTTTCATCGCGGCGCCAACTGTTTGGATAGCCGTTTCTTCCTCGCTGGCATCTCCCACCACATAGATGGCCTCAGTTCCCAGTCCTTTGAATTCGTTTACCAAATTCTTCAGTCGATCCTCTCTGCGGGCTGTTATTACTAGTTGTGCACCTTCGGTAGCCAATATCCTTGCTGCGGCTTCTCCAATACCTGAGCTGGCGCCTGTTATGATGGCAACTTTGCCGGTTAATTTACCTGCCATAATAAAAATTAGTTAAAATAAAAGCATTGCAATATACGACCGAAACTAATATTGTATGCTAGCGATTACTATGCTATTGTTGGTAGATTTTTGACTGGTAATAAAAAATAATGGGCATTCATCAACCCATTGTTTATTTATTCAGGAAGTCATCTGTAGCACTCAACGGCAGGTTAAAAGCATCTGCAACTCCTTTGAATACTATTTTATCTCCGATTGTGTTGACTCCTTTTTTGAGTTCATCATTTTCTGTGCAGGCCTTTTCCCATCCCTTATTAGCCAGTTGGATCACATAGGGTACGGTTGCATTAGTAAGTGCTTGTGTGGAAGTATAGGGTACTGCTCCAGGCATATTGGCAACGCAATAATGTATGATGCCATCAATTTCATAAGTCGGTTCTTCGTGGGTGGTAGGCCTACAAGTTTCAATACATCCTCCTTGATCTACGGCTACATCCACTAGTACAGTTCCAGGCTTCATCAGTTTGAGCATGTCCTTGGTAATTAAGTGGGGAGCTTTGGCTCCGGGAATTAATACTCCACCAATGACGAGGTCGGCATTTTTTATTTCCGCTACAATATTGTAGCGGTTGCTCATAAGGGTTTGTACATTCTTGGGCATAATATCGTCCAACTCTCGTAATCGCTTCAGCGAAATATCCATGATCACCACTTCTGCCCCCATACCAGCTGCAATTTTTGCCGCCTGGGTACCTACTATGCCACCTCCCAGAATGACTACTTTCGCTGGTTTTACCCCTGGTACGCCGCCTAGCAATATTCCACGACCACCCATAGGTTTTTCTAGATATTTTGCCCCCTCCTGTATACTCATTCTACCAGCTACTTCACTCATAGGGATTAATAGGGGTAAACTACCATCTTTTTTTGCAACGGTTTCATACGCGATGCAAATTGGCTTTTGCTGGAGCATGGCATCCAATAAGGGCTTGTAAGAGGCAAAGTGGAAATAAGTAAATAGAATTTGATTTTCTTTAATCAGCGCGTATTCTTTTTCAATGGGTTCTTTTACTTTAACAATCATTTCCGCCATTGCATAGACCTCTTCAATAGTAGGAAGTATGGTAGCACCGGCTATTTGATAGTCCTCATCCGATAAACCACTGCCTATACCTGCCTGCGTTTGTACATATACGGTATGATGGTGTTGAACCAATTCTGCAACACCTGCTGGTGTAAGCGCAACACGGTTTTCATTGTTTTTTATTTCTTTGGGTACTCCTATCAGCATACTGTTTAATTTAGGGGGAACAAGGTAGTTAATTAAAGCTGCTCCCTGTTACCATTTATCATTTCCTTAGATTTATGTCGGCGAAAGGGGTTAATTAGGAGGCTTAGTAGCCGCAGCGAAGCAATGTTTACAGGCTGCACTGGTCGCTATATTAAAAAAAATTGTCAGCCTTTTACAGAAAACAGGCTGTTTCAAGTTGGATATTATGTGAGGGTTTAATCAAATTTTAAAATAAATTTGCCTATGTTTTATTTTGTTAAAACACCTGGGTGGCTGATGAAGTGGTATCCTAGTTGTAGATGGAAAATGCCGATTCAAGTTCGGAGGAAGACTTTAAAGACTGGGATATAACACTAAATGACGGATTTGCTGCTGATGAAGATTTATAGAAAACGGGATGTCATTTTGGTGAATTTAGATCCTACAAAAGGCTCCGAGATAGCTAAGATAAGACCTTGCCTTGTTGTATCACCAAACCCAGTAAATATGGCTTTAAACACCCTTATTATTGTCCCTTTTACTACGGCTAGCAAAACTTACCCTACCCGTCTTTTACCAATCATAATGAAATTCCTGGATCCCTTGCTTTTGATCAAATAAAGACCATTGATAAAACTAGGGTAATTAAAAAAGAGGGGGAGTTGGAAAGGAAACTTAGGCCGGCCGCTAATAGTATTCTCCAGATAATGTTTTCAGCGGAATGACCGTTTTTTTTTAATTTTAACTCCCCATATCTATTTCAATTGCGTCAAATTATTTTTGTGCAAGTACTACAAGGCAAATAGGTAATGACTCATTACCGTAGGGAGAAATGGTCTATATTTTCATTTTTTTTGTTTGAGTTTATGCATCTATCTGCACTTTTAAATGAAAAATTGTATATAGATACATAAAGAATTACGGATATGCAAAGAGATAGACTGACTATTAATGTAATAAACCATTTCTGTTATGCCTCTTACATCTTGAGATAGTAAATTCCAATGACTACTCTTCTTCATATCCATTTAACCCCAAGAAGTTTTCAATTTTAAATAGTTGGGCCAATTTTACAAAGACTAAACTGCAATTTATATATTGGGTTCAAGTCTAAATGGACTATGGGGTACTACCGGAAATAGCGCATATTAATCGAGGTATTTACACCTTTACAAATGAATTAAAATGGAGGGATGTGCATTATAAAAATAGCCACTAGTTGGCTAGTGGCTATTTTGTTCTGTCAATCTATTTTAATTACTGTAAGCTTTTTAAATAAGCAATGCTTAAAGGGATATTTTCCATTTCGTGGTTGCTTTCATCTTCTATAAAGCAATGTAGCACTCCCTATTTTTTGGCAAGCGTAATAATTTCTTTCCAATTTTCCTGGCCCATTCCAACCGGAACATCATTTTCAGCAGGTGTGCCCCCAGATAAATCGCACTATAGCCAATCAATATATTGCTCATGTTTCAACAGTCAAGGGGATGAGAACTATCTATCCGCTGCAGAATAATTATTCCTTCAAATATAGACGAGTATCAACATTTCCAATGACCACTATCATTGTTACTTGATTGTCCCGTAAATACCTTTGAAGAAAATCTACAGATTGGGTTTAAACATCATTTATATAAATTTTAAAAATTAAAACGTATGAAATTATTATCACTTATTTGCTTATTTATTGCAGGTTTTACTATCATCGCACCAGCTCAAATAAAAACCTTGCCAAGTATTACTTTATTGTCTAGGAACTATAAATACCTAAAAGCACTTGACAATAATGAGGTTGCTCAACCTGTGCAAATGCTCGAGCAACAAGCAGCGGTATATGATGTAAAAGAATCAGAATTCTACCAGGATGATTATGATACTTACTATGTTTCATTTTATCTACCCATGGGATATATTCTTGCCATTTATGATTCATCAGGAAAATTGTTGAGTACTGCTGAAAAGTTCAAAAATATAGCTGTTCCTTCGGCTGTTAGAACTGCTGTAGCAGATCGATATCCTAAATGGGGGATTTCAAAAAATATTTATCGAGTAAATTACGAAGATGAAAGAGGAGCTAAAAAGGTATACAAACTTATTTTAGAAAATGGTAAAAAACGGTTACGTGTTAAGGTAAATGAAACAGGCGAAATTATTGGTTAGGCTGGTAAATTTGGGAATCCCATTCATTTGGTGAACCCTCATACGATTTGCGTTTGATCCCTTATAAATAGGTAAGTTGCTACTCATCTAATTGATACACCAGTATGAAATTCAACAGTTATTGGTTATCAATTAGATTTGGATAATTGGAGTCAACGAATGTGGTTTTTTCCATACCAAAGGGAATACCCACATTTTTTTGATAAGATAATAGCAACTAAACCACTCAGTGACTTTGCAGCTGTTGGTTTGACACCTAAGCAAAAATAATCTAATAATAAAGCTGGGGTAAGCTCTATTGTTTAATTTCTTTTATACGAAGTCCTTTTGTATCAAAAATGGCATTCAACATGCCTTTCACATTATCAGCATCAATGGGCTCCAATTGCGTATTAAACCATAACCATTACATTATGAGAAACAGTTATTGATTTATCTAATACCGCTACATTGCTAATCTTAGAAATTTCAACACCAGTACGATCTTGAACAATACCCAAGCATTTCCCTTCCTTTTTTTCAAGAACAAATCCCATTTTCACATCTCCATAGGGTTTTCCAAATATTGTTATGGTCAATTTACCACTATCATCATCATCATTTGTTTGAGCTTTTACATTATAACAAAAGAAAAAACTAAAAAAATGGTAGCAGTATACTTACTTTTTTCATGCTATATTTTTTGGAACGGTATAACATTTTTTTACTACGCCCAACAGCTTTTATTTGTCTTTTGCAAAGCGCTAAATAAAATGTACTAGAATTATTTGGAATCTGATTCCAAATAATTCTAGTAATGTTGTTTCTTTCACTTCGGCTTTCAAAACTTATCCTACTCGTCTTTTTGCCAATCAGAATGTATCCCCAAAATTGGAGATTTGCAGAATGTCTCATTAAAAAAAAATGCTATATCTTTTCTAATTGTAAAAAGTTATTTACTTCAATAAATGTCAATATATTAAAAAGACTATCTTTAATTGTAAATAAAATCTAGTATTAAAAAATACCTTAGTAAAGTAAGCCAAGTTTAATTTTTAAAAGGATGTAAGTTCAAGTAATAAGTGCAACACTGGTAATATACCCCTTCGGGGAGTAGTGTAGCGTAGCGAAACGGATCCCCGAAGGGGGTTGAGCCAATAAA
>JBIKOV010000045.1:0-17946 GCA_044357815.1 Ferruginibacter sp.
CCGTTGGTTTATGCCTTTGCTTGAACTAGATATTCATTCCAAATTAGTACAATATATTAAGTTGGCTGAAAAACAGACAGGTTTGGGAAGTGAATATGTAAGGGAGCCTCGGTTAATTTTAAAAGCTGACGAAAGGGAGCAATACTTGAAAATAATTGATGACTCAATAGCGTCTTGTCCAGTTCTTCCGGATTATTTAGCTTTATAAATTCAGATTTTTTGCATATTTACTATTGAGTTCACTTTAGTTTCTGAATGGATTCAAAGTGAAGTCGAATTCATTCAAAAATATCCTATCTAGTTTTTTTGAATGAATTCGACTTCAGTAAAGTGAAGACCATTATTTGATTTTAAAATTTGCCAAAAAATATTTTGTCTAAGTTTTTTATGATTGTATCGGACTGAGGGAATGATTTTTTTAGGCACATTAAATAATAAACAGCTATTTTCCTTCTCTTTTGTATATTTCTTACAATAAGAATAATTGTTTTCAGGCCAATTTTTGAGTTATTTACTATCGTGAAAGTATTGTTCAGGTAATAAATAACTCCAGTATAGGTTTGAAGTAATTCGAAATTCATTTTTTTACAATGATAAATTCAAAGCGCTGTATAGATTTTAATGTTAAATGATTCTATATTGCTTCAACGATTTTTACGCAAACAAATAACGAAAAAGAATACTAAAACAATTGACTATGCTAAGCCCCTTGAAAAAGTCATTCCTTTTTATTGGAATTATTTTCGCTCTAACTTCTTCTGCTCAGGAGAAAAAGGGCATTTTAACCCTTGAGGATATTTACGCTACCAGGACGTACAGCCAAAAAAGTTTTGGACCTGTTCGGTGGATGAAAGATAACCTTGGTTATTCCACTTTAGAAGCAAATACAAATTTAGGGGGTAAAGATATTGTCCGCTATGATGCTCAATCTGGTAAAAGGACGTTGTTGGTTTCTGCAAAGCAACTTACTCCTGCTGGGCAATCAAAACCTTTGATTATTGCTGACTATAATTGGTCTGAGGATGACAGTAAATTATTAATTTTTACAAATACCAAAAAAGTTTGGCGGCACAACACCCGAGGGGATTACTGGGTACTCAGTCTTGCAACAGGAAGCTTGCAGCAATTAGGGAAATCTATGGAGAGTAGCACCCTGATGTTTGCTAAATTTTCTCCAGATGCAACAAGGGTGGGATATGTGAGTAAAATGAATGTTTATGTGGAAGACCTTGTATCCAATCAAGTAGTTCAAATTACCCATGATGGAGGAGGCGATATTATTAATGGAACATTCGACTGGGTTTACGAAGAAGAATTAGATTGTAGAGACGGCTTCCGTTGGAGCCCTGATGGTAAAAATATAGCCTACTGGCAGTTTAATACTAAAGCAATTGGGACTTTTTACCTGATAAATAATGTTGATTCCATTTATTCGCAGCCCATTCCATTTCCTTATCCCAAAGTGGGTACAACCTTGTCTTCAGTTAAGGTAGGCGTAGTAGCTGCAAGCGGGGGGGCAACCAGATGGTTTGCTATTCCTGGAGATGCTCAGAATAACTATTTGGCCAGAATGGATTTCATTCCTGCTTCGAACGAAATAATGGTTCAACAACTTAATAGACTTCAGAATACAAATAAAATATGGATTGGTGATACCAAATCAATGCTGGTTAAAAACATCATGACAGAAAGAGATAAGGCATTTCTTGACTTACATGATGATACCCGTTGGCTAGAGCATGAAAAATATTTCACCTGGACTAGTGAAAGGGATGGATGGCGACATTTATATAGGGTTTCAAGAGATGGGAAAGAAATCAAGTTAATTACAAAGGGAAATTTCGATGTGTTACAGATTAGTTGTATTGATCCTAGTAATGGCTATGTTTATTATATTGCTTCTCCTAAAAATTATACCCAGCGGTATCTTTTCAGAAGTCGATTAGATGGTTTGGGTATGGTTGAACAAGTTACACCTGAAAAAATGGAGGGGCAAAGTAATTATCAAATGTCGGCTGATGCAAAATGGGCCATTCAAACATTCCAAAATGTGGCAACCCCTCCGACGATATCGCTTATAAGTTTGCCTAGTCATAAAGAAATACGAAAGTTGGAAGATAACCATGAGGTGAAGGAAAAATATGATCTACTTGGGCTAAACAAAAAGCAATTTTTTAAAGTAGATATCGGTGATTTGGAGCTGGATGCATCCATGATAAAACCAATAGGTTTTAACCCTGCTAAAAAATACCCTTTACTTTTTTATGTATATGGAGAGCCCGCTGGATCTACTGTACAGGATGTATGGGAAGGTAGCGACCTATGGCATCAGTATATGGCTCAGCGAGGTTATATTGTTGTTAGCATAGATAATAGAGGAACCAAAACACCCCGAGGAAAAGAATGGCGTAATTCTATTTATCGACAGATTGGAATACTAGCATCAGAAGATCAAAGTAAGGCAACACTTAAAATATTTAGCATGTTCCCATTTATAGATTCTTCGAGAGTGGGTATCTGGGGCTGGAGTGGCGGCGGTCAAATGACACTTAATTGCATGTTTCATTACCCAGGAATTTACAAAACGGGCCTTGCGGTTTCTTTTGTTTCAGATCAGAAACTTTATGACGCTACTTACCAAGAAAGATACATGGGATTGTTGAATGATAATGCCAAAGGATATAAAGAAGGCTCACCAATCAATTATGCTAAAAATTTACTTGGAAAGTTAATGATAATTCATGGAACAGGAGATGACAATGTTCATTACCAAAGCTTTGAAATGTTAGCCAATGAATTGATTAAAAACAACAAACTTTTTGATATGATGTCTTATCCTATGCGTTCACATAGTATTAATGAAAGGTCTAATACTTCACTGCATCTTCGGCGTACCATGGAGAAATTTTGGAAGGATAACTTATAATGAATTATATTTAAGAAAAAATCATGGAAAATTATCCCAGTATTTTTAATGATGTAATTGGACCTGTCATGCGCGGTCCATCTAGTTCTCACTGTGCTGCTTCTTTAAGGATTGGAAGATTATGCCGTGACCTAATGGATGGCCAGTTAAACCATATTTTAATTGAGTTTGACCCCCAGGGTTCCCTTGCTACAACGCATAAAAGCCAGGGATCTGATATGGGTTTGTTTGGTGGTTTTCTTGGTTGGGAAGCTTATGACGAGCGATTACCGCAGTCTGAAAAATTAATTGAGACGGCAGGTATTGATATAGAAATCGAAATTTTGGATATCGATGCCAACCATCCCAATACCTATAAGATTACCTTGAGTAATAAGCAGGAATGTCATAGATTGACGGCCATTTCCACTGGTGGAGGAATGATAGAAGTAATTGAAATTGACCGAGCAAAAGTTTCGATGGCGGGTGATTTTTATGAAACCCTTGTTTACTGTGATAGTTCAGATAAGGTGATTCAATTTGTTAGTGAAGTATTTGATTTTGACGAAATCAAATGGCACCAGGGAGAGGTTTCTTTTGTTGAAATAAAAGCTCAGCAATTCCTCGGAGAAAATTTCTGTCAAGAGTTAATGGCAATGGATGAAGTGAATTTCATTAAAAAATTATCTCCTGTTCTGCCTGTGATGTCACGCAAAGATCTGCTCGTACCTTTCATCAACAGCGAGGATATGCTTGCTTATAACGAAGACAAAAATCTTCAATTATGGGAGTTGGCTATTGTTTACGAAAGTGCAAGGGGGAATATTTCTAAGGAGGAGGTGTTTGAAAAAATGAGGTCCATCGTAAGGATAATGGATGCTGCTATAAAGCTGGGTTTGAAAGGTACTACTTATGATGATCGCATCTTAGGAAGTCAATCTTTGCAATTGAAGGAGCAAATGGATAACAAACGGTTAATGGGAGGTGCTGCTAATAACACCATTATCATGTATGTATCGGCAATGATGGAAGTAAAAAGTTCTATGGGGGTAATAGTTGCAGCACCAACTGCAGGATCTTGTGGGGCTTTACCAGGTGCGATAATTGGCATGGCTAACGCTTTAGCATTATCTGAGGATGAAATCGTAAAAGCGATGCTTTCTGCAGGTTTGATTGGGGTTTTTATTGCAGCAAATGCAACCTTTGCTGCAGAAGTTGGCGGTTGTATGGCTGAGTGTGGATCCGCCTCTGGGATGGCCGCCGCTGCCTTGGCAGGTATGGCAAATGGTTCATTGCTTCAGTCCCTTGCTGCAGCTTCTTTAGCACTTCAAAATACATTGGGCTTAATCTGTGATCCAATTGGCAATAGGGTAGAGGCTCCTTGCTTAGGCAGAAATGTGATGGCTGCTACCAATGCAGTTTCCTGCGCTAATATGGCATTATCCAATTACAATCATCTTATTCCTTTGGACGAGGTAATTGAAACAATGCAAAAGGTGGGTAACGAAATTCATCATACGTTGCGGTGTACCAATTTGGGAGGACTTTCCATTACAAAGACTGCAAAAAAAATTGAAGAGCGCTTAGAACAACAACCTTCCTCTTTTTTTAAAATTTGTTAAATAACTAACTATGTTTGATAGAAATATTTATATTGAACGAAGAAGAAAGTTGAAAACTGCAGTAGGTAGCGGATTGATTTTATTTCTAGGAAATGATCAAAGCAGCATTAATTTTAAGGATAACCTTTATCATTTCCGACAAGACAGTAGTTTTTTATATTTTTTTGGTATTGATAGACCTGGATTATATGGCATTATTGATATCGATAATAATAATGAAATATTATTTGGAGATGACCTCACAGTAGAGCAGATGGTTTGGACTGGTTACCAGCCTAGACTTGCTGAGCAAGCTGATACAATAGGTATCACGATGGTTAAAAGGCTCGATGAATTGGAGTTGTTTATTCAGAAAGTACGTGCCCAATATCAAAAAATTCATTTTCTGCCTCCTTACCGTCCGGAGCACTTCCAAAAACTAAGTACCCTTTTGGGAATCACTGAAACAATTTTGTTTGATAAAGCTTCTGAGGAGTTGATAAAATCAATTGTTTCTCTAAGATCTGTAAAGTCATCTCAGGAAGTGGAAGAAATTAGTAAGGGGGTAGATATCACTGTTGATATGCAGCTTAAAGCTATGCATTTTGCTAAAGAAGGGATGACAGAAGCAAAAATTGCCGCAGAATTGCAAAGTATTGCAATATCATCTGGAGGCGATCTTTCTTTTCCTACCATATTAACAGTGAATGGTCAAATACTTCACAACCATTATAGTAATACCATCCTTAAAAATGGCGCACTTGTATTGTGTGATTGCGGTGCTGAAACTGGTATGCATTATGCCGGCGATCTTACGCGAACATTTCCTGTAGGTAACAAATTTACCACCATTCAAAGGGAGATGTACGCTATCGTTTTAAATGCCCATACTGAAGCAGTAAATGCTTTGCAACCTGGTAAATTATTTAAGGAGATCCATCTGCTAGCCTGTGAAAAATTGGTGGAGGGATTACAGCAAATAGGCCTAATGAAAGGCAATGCCAAGGAAGCTGTAATGGAAGGCGCTCACGCTCTTTTTTTTCCTTGCGGTCTTGGACATATGATGGGATTGGATGTACATGATATGGAAAATTTAGGGGAACAGTATGTGGGGTATACGGACGATCTCAAAAAAAGCACCCAATTTGGATTAAAATCCTTGCGTCTTGGACGTGCATTGGAACCAGGTTTTGTTGTTACAGTGGAGCCAGGTCTTTATTTTATTCCAGAATTAATAGACCAATGGAATACCCAACAAAAATTCACTGATTTTATTAACTATGACCAACTGGATAGGTATAAAGATTTTGGAGGTATTCGGGTTGAAGAAGATTTTTTGATTACCTCCAATGGTCATAGGTTGTTAGGTAAAGAATTGCCAAAATCACCTGACGAAATCGAATCCTTAAGGGGGTAATTGATTATAAAACTGAATAGCGGGCTTGCATGCAAGAATGAAATGAAGTTAAACTTATAATGGAGTAACTATACAGCGTACTCTTTATTCCGTGCACAGAATGGCTAGTATTAATCGTAGTAGTATTGTTTTAACCTATTCCTCCAAAGTACTCAGCCGATATTGCTTCATAGCTAATTTCTAAAAATATGGATAATCAACAGTACGGATATTTAAAGGAAATTAATGGGAAGCTAGTACTAGGTTCATTCTTTAGCCCTGCAATATTAAATACCAGGATATATGTTTGTGTAGTATTGTTTTTCCAGCTGTTTTTAATACTCCCTACCATAGCCCAAAACAAAGTGCTTCCGAAACTTGCCAAGTTTTCTGTGGTTAAGGACAAGCCCAATATAATAATTTTTCTTACTGATGATCTTGGCTATGGAGATCTTGGATGTTACGGCAATCCTATAATCAAAACACCCAACATTGATCGTTTTGCTACCCAAGGTGTTCTGTTAACAGATTGCCACTCTGGTGGAACTGTTTGCTCTCCTTCGAGGGCTGCTTTATTAACTGGAAGAAACCCACATCGGGTTGGTTTTTATGATATTTTGGGAAGTAATAACTGCTTTTTAAAAAGTGATGAATTGACTATTCCAGAAATGTTGAAACCTGCTGGATATGCTTCTTGTTTTGTGGGTAAATGGCATTTATCTCAGTTAGAGAATAATGTAAAATTTAAGGGTCAAAATAATCAACCCACACCAGGTACTCAGGGATTTGATCATTGGTTTGCAACAACGCATAATTCTTTTGATGGGCCTCGTAGTTTGAAAAAATTCATAAGGAATGGAACAGCAGTTGGTGAAATTAATGAATCTTATTGTAATGTGATTGTGAAAGAGGCTTGTGAATGGATGAGTAGTATTAAAAAAGGCAAACCCTTTTTTTTACAAGTGTGTACTCATGAACCTCATACCCCTATTGATCCTCCGGAAGAATATAGTAATCAATACAAGAATGCGCGGGTAGATTCTTTGGAAAAAAATAGTAAGTACGGAGGTCTAACTAGGCCAGCTGGAATTGAAAAAAACAAGGATAAGTATTATGGAACCGTATCTCAACTAGATAATGCGTTTGGTCAATTGATGAAATACTTGGATAGTGCAGGACTAGCCGATAATACACTAATTATTTTTACAAGTGATAATGGGCCTGAATCTCCAGTCAATTTTGAAGAGTCAAAAGGTAAATGGGCTGATCCAATTAGAGATAATTGTTTTGGAACACCCGGCTTATTAAAAGGGATGAAAAGATTTACCTATGAAGGTGGGCATAGAGTGCCCGGTATTATCCGTTGGCCATCTGCAATACAACCGGGTCAGCGTAGCGATCAATTAGTGAATGGTACAGATTATTTTCCAACCATTTGTAAGATTGCTGGAGTTACTATGCCAACCGATAGGGTAATTGATGGAGTAGATGCTATGCCTGCTTTTTTAAATCAACCATCCAGTAAGGATCATACTGCTATTTGGCTTTTGCAGCTCAACGATGATATGTATTCAGCTATGCCGAGTATGTCAATGCGTTACAAGGAATATACTTTGATCGGCCATTTGCCAGCTAAATCAGATTCTGTATCATTGCTAAACTGGATGTATCAATCAAACCCAGCAAAATTTGAATTATACAATATCAAAAAAGATATGGAACAACAATTTGATATTTCAAAAAAGTATCCCGAGCTATTAAAAAAAATAATACCCATGATGACAAATTTATGGGTTGATATTAGGGAAGATGGGAAAAAAAATGCCGCTACATTTAAGCAAAAAAAATAAAAAAATATTTCAATAAATAACTGTGAAAAATATAATTATCTTAATCAGGTTCTAGCAAAAAAAAATAGCCATGAACTTACGCTAGATGTTAAAATGCCTTTTAATACAAATGTGTTGGTTTATATTACTGGTAATTTGTTTGAGATAAAAGAGGCCGGAAAATCCATTAGCGAACTGTCGGATATTTATTTTATTAAAAAGGAAAATGCCTATTTCATTTTTGGGTAGGATATGGGATTTATCAATTTTCTGTATCCTTGGCAAAACCCTCATTCTAAAATATCAATATTTCTACCTTGCAATTTTAATTTATTTTTTTAAGTGCCATTTTTTTTCTTGCTTACTTAACTGAATGACAAACTGATTTTGGATAATATAAGTAAAGAAACTGATAATATTTACATATACACTTATACAATTGTCAATTATTTTTAAAGAACTTAGTTTTTAATAGAGTATTAATACTAATTTTTCAGAAATAGCATCTAAAAGAGCAAATTATTCCAGCTATTTAAAAGCAACTACAATTGGCTTAAGCATACATGCTCAAATTTTAATAAATAAAAATTAGGGTTCACGCTAGATCAAGTAATTAATTAAAAATAATATATCTATGAATTTTTGTAAAATTTCAATTTCTATTTTTTTCTCCCTTCTTGTAGCCCAGGGTATTGGCAATGCAGCAAATCTACCTCTTCGTGCTAAAAGTAAAAATGATAGTATTACAAATACTGCGTACGCTTTGGCAAAAAGAGTCCTTAAAGAAAAGGCAGTTCATTTTATATTTAGCCGAATTGAAAAAGAAAGTTCAGGAGATGTTTTTGAAATATCCGGCAGCAATGGAAAAATCCTTATCAAAGGAAATACAGGTGTTTCGATGGCTTCGGGTTTAAATTGGTATTTAAAAAATTACTGCCACGCCCAGTTTACAACCATGGATAAGCAGTTGACACTGCCTGATCAATTGCCCATGCCAACAGCTCCGGAAAAAGTGATTACCCCATTTAATCATAGGTATTTTTTCAATGTATGCACCTTCAGTTATACGATGGCTTGGTGGAATTGGGCAGACTGGGAACGTCAAATTGATTGGATGGCTATGAATGGTGTCAACCTTCCATTGGCTATCACGGGGCAGGAAGCAGTTTGGTATGAAGTGTATAAGGAATTGGGGATGAGCGATAAAAATATTAATAATTTTCTAGTAGGCCCTGCCTTTTTACCCTGGGGTTGGATGGGGAATATCGACGGATTAGGTGGCCCCATTCCAAAGTCATGGATTGAAAAACATAAATTGTTGGAGCAACAAATACTTCTTCGAGAGCGTGCATTAGGAATGACGCCTGTTTTACAAGGATTTACTGGGCATGTTCCCGAATCAATCAAAGAATTATTTCCCTCAGCAAAACTTCATAAGACAGGAAATTGGTCTGCAGGTTTTGGCGGTACTACCTTTCTTGATCCTAGTGACGATTTATTTAAACGGATTGGAAATTTATTTATTGAGAAGCAAACAAAAATGTATGGCACCGATCATTATTATTCAGCAGATTGCTTTAACGAAGTAGATCCTGATACAGATGATCCAGTTTTTTTGGCAAAAATGAGTAAATCAGTGTATCAATCTTTTGCAGATGTAGATCCTCAAGCAACCTGGGTAATGCAAGCTTGGTTTCTGTACTACGACAATAAAAATTTTTGGAAAGAACCTCAAATTAAAGCCTTCATGGGCGCTGTACCCAATGATAAAATGATAATCCTCGATCTATGGGGTGAACAACATCCTACCTGGAACAAAAAATCTTCCTTTTACGGCAAACCTTGGATATGGAATGTGCTGTATAATTTCGGTGGCCGTACTGCCATGAGCGGTAAACTCTCTGATATGTCTGGCAATCTTAAGGAGGTAATCAATAGCCCTCAAAAAGGCAATCTGTCTGGCATCGGTATGGCGATGGAATACTTTGGAAACAACCCTGTTGTTGAAGAATTTGTTATGAGCATGGTTTGGAAAAATGATGTTCCAGATGTAAAAAATTGGCTTACTTCCTATGCTACCAATCGGTATGGTGCAAAAAATGAATATGCTGCTAAAGCCTGGGAAGGGATGCTACAAACTGTCTATAATACCCACAAGCAAAATGGAACTTTTTTGTGTGAACGCCCGGGTTTTTATAGTCCTACAATGGCTTATCGAACGAGTCCCATTCCTGATTATGATTCTGAAGTGCTAGGTATTGCGTTGGAAAATTTATTAAAATGTGCTGCCGAGTTTAAGAATAAAGAAAGCTATCAGTTTGATGTGGTAAATCTTACCCGACAATATTTAAGTCCTTTAGCTTATTACTGGATACTTGAATTGGAGGATGCCTATAAGAAAAAAGAGCTGAATAGATTTTTGAAGGTAAAAGGCCAATTTATTTCTCTTATCAATGATTTCGATCTTTTATTATCCACCAGAAAAGAATACCTGTTAGGAACCTGGCTGGAAGATGCAAAAAAATGGGGTGAATCCGATAAGGAAAAATCTTTGTATGAAAAAAATGCGCGTAGTTTAATTACCCTATGGGGTGATTCCTGTACTGAAAATCAGTTTGATGACCTGAATAATTACGCGTACAAACAAATGGCTGGAATGTTTTCAGATTATCATTTGGTAAGGTGGACTAAGTTTTTTAATCAATTAGAGAAGGCTTTGCGAAATAATGAAAATTGGGACAGGAAACCTTTCTTTGAAGCTTCTTGTGAGTGGGAAAAAAATTGGGCCCACCAAAGAAAATCGTTTACTAAAATCCCTAAGGGTAATCCTGTGGAGATATCCAGAAATATGTGGAAAAAATATTCGCCTTTTTTAGTTAGTAATGGAAAAAAATAAAGATAAACCAAATGGTTGCCAGTTGATTTTTAAATTCTTGGCAAAATGCTGACAGTTGATAATAGGGTAGTGAATTTCTAATTTATAATTAATTAAAGTAAGCGACGGTAAATGAAAAAATTCTTAATTATTTTAATTTGTATTTGCATTGGCAATAAAAATGCTTCCGCTTCTGTGAATGAGCATAAGGTGAAATTTGATTTTGACTGGAAATTTTCAAAAGGGGATTTCCCTGATGCAGCTAAAAAAAATTTTGACGACAGTAAATGGATACCAATTGATGTTCCACATGATTGGAGTATCCTGGATACATTTTCAAAAGCGAATCCTTCCGGAGGCTCAGGGGGATTTGCATCCGGCGGCGTTGGGTGGTACCGAAAATATTTCAACGTAAATAATAAGGACAAAACTTCAAAAATAGCTGTTGAGTTTGGCGGTGTTTACGAGAACAGCGAAGTATGGATCAACGGTCATTACTTGGGCAAAAGGCCTTATGGCTATACCAGTTTTACTTACGATCTCACACCCTACCTTGATTTTAAAGGTGCAAATGTCATTTCCGTGCGAGTTGATAATTCTCTTCAACCCAGTGCCCGTTGGTACACCGGTTGTGGAATCTACGCCCACGTATGGTTAGTGGTCAAAAATCAATTGCATATTGCTAGGCATGGTGTTTATGCTACCACTCCGATCGTTACAAGAGATGCTGCTGTTGTGAAAATAACTACCACTATTGAAAATGATTTCAGTGAAGCAAAGCAATTCAATTTGTCAACAGAACTCTATTCTGAAAAGAATGTACTGGTGGCCCGGGTTGCGACATCAACCACTCTATTAGGCAAACAAAGCCGCGTATTGGTTCAGCATTTGACTGTTTTAAAACCTGCATTGTGGTCTCCTGAAAAACCTACCCTTTACAAATTAAAGACTGTTGTCAATCAAAAACAATTGGCCTACGACAAATTGGAAACGAATATAGGTATTCGCTATTTTAGTTTTTCGGCCAAAACTGGCTTTACGTTGAATGGAAAATCCATGAAATTTCTGGGGGTTAATAATCATAGCGACCTTGGTGCCCTAGGGGCAGCACAGAACGATCGTGTACTTGAGCGTAGGCTCAAAATTTTGAAAGAGATGGGCTGCAATGCTATCCGAACTGCCCATAACCCTCCCTGCGAGGAACTGTTAGATATGTGCGATAGAATGGGCTTTATGGTAATGGATGAAGCTTTTGATGAGTGGCTGGAATCCTTTCCTTTTGGGGGTATTAAAAAACCAGAGGGCAAAGTTCCGTATGGATATCACCTTAACTTCAATGAATGGGCAGATAAAGACCTTACTGAATTAATCCAAAGAGACCGCAACCATGCATCGGTAATCCTTTGGAGTGTAGGAAACGAGATTCCGGATGCCTTTTTTGAGATTGGAAATCAACGACTAAAAAAACTAATGGCTGTTGTAAGAAAAGAAGATTCTACTCGTCCGATTACTTGTGGGATTACCCATATGAACTTGGCAAATGAAAGCGGCTTTGCCAGCCTGCTAGACGTTACCGGTTATAACGGGGGGGGAGGTTCAGCTTTTATGTATGAAAAAGATCACGAAACATATCCAAACCGCATTTTTTTAGCCACCGAAGTGCCTCACTCTTTTCAGACAAGGGGTGTTTATCGTACCATTTCATGGCAAAGGGACAAAAATCCCTTGGGTGGGATTCTGAAAGTTCCGAACCTGACGGAAGAAGAAGTATTTAAGGATGTGTCAAAGTATTACAGCTCATCCTATGATAATGCCAGGGTACGCATCAATGCGCGTGATTCCTGGCGCCGTACACGAGATTTCCCTTACATGTGTGGGGAATTTCGCTGGACAGGCTTTGACTATCTAGGCGAATCCCTGATGGGTTGGCCAGCTAAGTTCTGGAACTATGGAATCATTGACATGTGCGGTTTCCCGAAAGACACTTATTATTTTTATCAAAGTCAATGGACAAAAGCTCCAATGGTTCATATACTGCCCCATTGGAACTGGAAGGGAAAGGAGGGAACTACAATTCCTGTTATGGCCTATTCAAATTGTGAATCAGTAGAGCTGTTTTTGAATGGCAAATCACTCGGCAGAAAAGAGATGAAGGATAGTATGAATCTATTGTGGATGGTGCCCTATGAACCGGGAACATTGGTTGCTAAGGGCATAAAGGGTGGCAAGGTTTTGTGTTCAAAGGAAGCGGTAACTGCCGGTATGCCTGCAAAAATTCAACTTTTGGCCGACAGGAAAATAATTACAGCGGATAAGCAGAATGTGGTGCACATAGAAGTAAATATCCAGGATAGGGTAAATAATTTTGTACCAAATGCTTCAAACCGCATTCATTTCAAAGTAGAGGGGGAGGCAACGATTATTGCTGTTGACAATGGTGATCCTTTGAATGAGGAAAGTTACGGAAGCAATACGCGAAAAACCTTTAATGGCAAATGTCTGGTCATCCTGAAATCAACAGGGAAGGCTGGAAAATTCACCGTGTTTGCAGAATCAGAGGGGCTAACCAGTACAAAATTGACAGTCAGTTCAAAACAATAAATAAACATCTAACAAAATGGTAATCAAAATGAGATTATGGATTGTTATTGGTCTTGTGCTGACAATAGGCATGAGTAACGCTTATGATTCAACGGCGAAAAATAATGGTACCAATCCAAAATTGATAGCACCGGTCATAACCAAATCGGCCAGTGAGCTGAAGGAGGAATTTCTGAAGCTGAAGTTCGGAATGTTCATCCACTTCAACATGGCAACCTACAAGGGTGTTCAGTGGGTATCGGGCTACCATAGTCCTGCCGACTTCAATCCAGGCGGCAGGATTGATACCGACGCTTGGGCGGATGCAGCTAAGTCCGCTGGTATGAAATATGCCGTACTAACAGTAAAACATGTTGCAGGCTTCTGTCTTTGGGATAGCAAATACACCACCTACGATGTTATGAATCCAGCTTGTCCGTATAAGGAGGATCTGGTGGCTCAATTTATCGAGTCGTTCAAAAGCCGGGGATTAAAGGTGGGACTTTATTATTGCTGGCGCAGTCCTGGATTCGATGCTAAGTTCAAGGTACTGCCCCCCGAATGCGACCCCGCAACCCATTCCTCGATGGAGCAGATTGAATTTCAGAAGAAGCAAATTGCCGAATTGATCGAGAAGTACCCAGATGTTTTCTATATCTGGAACGATGGGCTCGATCCCGATATTATGACCTCTAAAGAAGCGCTTGACTTCTTCCGAAGTGCCCGTCCCGCAATATTGGCCAGCAGCAATTGGTGGGACTGGAACAAAAAGGGAACTCCATTTACTGATATCGCGGTTAAGGAGATGAAGCCCTTCCCAGAGACTAATACGGCGCCTGGAGAAACCTGCTGGTGCTTAGAGCAAAGTTGGTTCTGGAAATCAGGAGCCAGCCCTAAGACCGCCACGGAGGTAGTAGATCTTATTACCACGGCCAACAGCAGAAATTCGAATTTCCTGCTTAATGTGGGACCTGACAAGGAGGGTAGGTTTGAAGCTTCCAGCGTAAAGGTATTGGCCGAAATAGGGAAGTTGTTAAAGGAGAATAAGGCCTCGCAAAAATAGCAGCCAGTGAGGTGTTAAATATAAAAAGTAAAAATATGACTAAATTCAAAAATATTGATTTTCTAAAGGATGCCTCATTTGGATTAATATCCGAAAAAATGAATTTAATATTAGATTTGTAACAAATATTATAAAGAAAATTTGTCTCAATAGGGAGATATTCCAACAATTATATTTTTCGTGTAGCTGAATGCCGCGGATGATTATTTTATGAGTCAATAATTTTTTTTTATGCAAATATTATCAGTCAAATCCAAAAGACGATTCCGTCTATCGGCTTTGTCAACAGCCATGCTTGTTCCCCTGTTTACGGCTCAACTGTCGGCAGTCCCTTTGGCAGGTCCGGCGGCGACTAAGCCCAATATCATCCTCTGCATGACGGACGATCAGGGCTGGGGTGATGTGAGCTACAACGGGCTGACGAAAATAAAAACGCCGAACATTGATGCGATGGCGGCGGCTGGATTGCGCTTCAATCGTTTCTACGCGCAGCAGACTTGCTCGCCAACGCGGGCCAGCGTGATGACGGGCCGTCATCCGAACCGCATAGGCGTCTTCTGGCCTGGTATGAAGTTGCGTAAGGAGGAACTCACCATCGCGCAGGCCGTGAAGCAGGCGGGTTATGTAACCGGTCATTTCGGGAAATGGCATCTCAACGGTGTGGCCGGTACGGGCAAGGTGATGCCAGACTCATACCCATTGGCCCCGCAGAATTGCGGCTTCGACGAAAGTTTCTCGGTCAGTAATTATTTTGAGACCAATACCACCTTCGGCCGTAAAGGCATTCCCGTGCAGACCACTGGCGACGGCTCTGATGTCATCGTGGCCGAGGCGCTGAAATTCATCAGCGCCACGGCGGGACAGCAAAAACCTTTTCTCGCCGTCGTTTGGTTTGGCAGTCCGCACGTGCCCCACAAGCCGTTGCCGGAAGATCTCAGGGCTGCCGGCGGCTCGGCCTACTACGGTGAGCTGCTCGGGGTGGATCGCAGTATCGGCACGCTCCGCGCCGGGCTACGCAAACTTGGTCTTGCTGACAACACTATACTGTGGTTCTCCAGTGACAACGGGGGCTATTTAGACCCCGCTGCACCCGACGCCAATGGCACGAATCTGGATTTGCGGGGGTGCAAAAGTGAAATGTGGGAAGGCGGCCTGCGCGTGCCCGGCATCATTGAATGGCCCGCCCGCATCAAGTCCGCCGTGACGGACGTTCCCGCCGGAGTCGTGGACATTTTCCCTACCATCGTTGACCTATTGCAGATCAGGTGCAAGCATCCCGTACCCCTGGATGGCATCAGCCTGTTGCCGCTCATCGACGGGAAGATGAAACAGCGCCCGCAGCCGATGGGCTTCTGGCAATTCGCCGGCGATCAGCAGAAGTTCACACCCGACTCCGGTCCTTCCGCCTGGACCGACAACCAATACAAACTGGTGAAAACCAAGCCTGATCACTGGGAACTTTACGATGTGGTTGCTGACCGGGGGGAGAAGAACGACCTCGCCGTCGCGCATCCGGAAGTCGTGGGCCGGATGAAAACCGAAATGGAACAGTGGCATCTTTCCGTGATTCGCAGTTACAACGGCCTGGATTACCCCAAAAAATGAATAAAGTTTTTGCCTTTGCCAACAAATTCAACTCAATGAAAAAATCACTGACCCTGTTCTTTCTCACGCTGACAATGGGATTGGCATTAGCTCAAAGGCCCAATTCAGCAGTTATCCCAGCTCACCTTCTCGACCGGCAGGGTTGGAGGGAACGCCATGAGCAGATTCTTAAAAAAGTAGCATCCTCCAATCCAAAGCTTATAATGATTGGTAATTCCATTACGCATAACCTCGACCAACCTGATAGGAAAATATTCTGGGACCAATATTTAAATGCCCTGAATGCAGTAAACCTGGGAATCTCAGGTGACAGAACCGAAAATGTGATATGGAGATTGCTTAATGGTGAGATAGATGGTATCAATCCGAAAGTGGCTACCCTGCTTATAGGAACAAATAATACGGATGGCAATAATTATCTTGAAATAAGCACCCCCGATGAACTGGCAGAAGGAATATGGAAAATCTGTACGATCATCAGGGAGAAACTTCCCAAAACGGAAATAGTCCTGCTGGGAATCCTTCCCTATGGATACAAACCAAATCATCGGGATGAAACAAACAAAGCAACCAATAAAATCATAGCTAAATTCCCCGAAAAGGATAGCAAAATCCATTACTACGATCTTGGATCTCTCTTCCTGAAGGAAAGCGGAACAGTAAATGGAAAACTAATGCCCGACTATTTACATCCGAATGTGGAGGGGGAAAAACTGGTATTAGAAGCATTGGCACCTGTAATATCCAAATTACTGGAGGAATAAGAAATGAAAAGCATGTATGAAATCCCTATGATAAAATTTTATCACCAACCAAAAATGAATATAAGGGCATTGTATAGCACCATTGAAAACAAAATTTATACTGTTAAAACACATAATTAGATGAATACAAACATGCACAAATTCAAATTTATTATCCTTGCTGCTTTATTGTTGGCATCGCTTGCTATGCTAAACCCCGCGTATGCAGCAGATCCTCGATTTCCGATGAATGCGAATTTTGGAACTACAACAGTTATAACAAAAATGCTGATTCAAAGTCAATCAGGAGAAATCAGCCTGCTACCGGCTTTGCCTAGTGACTGCACAGCTGGCGAGGCAAAAGGATTGTGTGCACAGGGTGGTTTTGTTGTTGATATGAAATGGCAATCGGGATTACTCAAATCTGTGAATGTCTATTCTGCGAAAGGAGGTATTTGTAAGCTCAATTACAAAGGTGCCACAATAGCTTTTGAAACTAAAGCTACTATGAATTATTCACCCAAACTTGAAGCAAATGGATGGGTGTCGCTAGGAAATACTACTTATTTTATTAATCCGGTAAATGGTAACGATGATAATGCAGGTTTAACAGAAAATCAAGCATGGCGCACATTCAGCCATATTAATCAATTGCAATTTTCACCGGGCGACAACATAAAAATTACCGCTGCTGGTCAGTTCAATCAAACGCTTATTTTAAAAGGTAAAGGGACAGTAAATAACCCAGTCAAAGTTCATTTCGCTGCTGGTAAGTATGATTTTTTTCCTGATAATATTAATAGTAAAAAATATGATATCTCCAATACCAATGACAGTCCAGATAGCCTAAAAGCCATTGGAATTCTTTTGGAACATGCAAAAAACTTTACAATTTCAGGCGCTGGAGCCGAAGTTATTTGTCGCGGTAAAATGATCGAAGTTTGTATAGATAGCTGCGAAAATATATCAATAGCTGGTCTTCATTTTGATTACCACCGGCCAACGGTTTCAGAATTTACGGTGATTGCTGCAGGCGATGACTATGCAGATATCCAAATTCACAAAGATTCGGAATACAAAGTCGAAAATGGTGCTATAAAATGGATTGGCGAAGGCTGGAATTATGATACAGGGTTGGCACAAGAACTTGATTTGCTTACCAATGATCTTCGGCGCATGAAAGATCCGCTCATAGCAATGAAATTGGAAGAAATAAAACCATTTTTAATTCGTGCCAGCGGAAAACATACCATGAAAGCAGGACGTATTTACCAGCTGCGGGATGTTTTCAGAGATTATGCTGCTGTGTTTACCCGGGGGAGTAAAAATATTTCCTGGAAAAATATACA
>JBIKOV010000046.1:0-17885 GCA_044357815.1 Ferruginibacter sp.
GGCCAGCAGCATGTCCTGAAACATTGACCATAAAACCCATATTATAGGGATTGGCACCAGGTGTGCCCATGGATGCCCAATGCGCCTTGCCCACATGAATGGTGTAATAACCAGCCTCTTTTAAAAGAGAAGGAAAGGGAGTTGCGTAATAGGTTTTTTCAATACCTGGAACTGGACTTAATCCATTTATATTCCAGTCAGATTCACTCATTTGTTCATCCTTAGTATCTGTATTATTATTTTTCCAAGGCGATGTCCAATTGGTAATTCCAAGATGAGCACTATTCACTCCCGTAAGCATACTCGACCTTGAAGGGGTACATACAGGAGCCGCATAGGCATTGGTAAACTTCATTCCCTGATGGGCTAAGCGCTCCATGTTGGGAGTATGATACAATTTATTAAGCGGGGTCGCTTGAGTCCAAAAGTTTACAGAACAGTCTTGCCACCCCATATCATCAACAAGAAACACAATGATATTTGGTTTGGTTTGAGAAAACAGGGATAAATGCAAACCCAGCGACAAGAATAAAATAAACTGTTTCATTTTTATTTTTTAAAATAATTGGCTCCCCAAACCTTATATCTTTTGTATTGTGATTCCATTTTGGTTTGAAAAGCTGGCCAGTTTTTATTTTCCTTTGCAGACCACAATACTTCGCTCAATGCACTTAAACGCGGAAATAACATGTATTCCACTTTTGATGGATTGGACATGTATTCCGTCCAAACATTTCCCTGTGCTCCTAAAACATAGGTAGCTTGTTGAGCAGTCAATTCTTTGGGTACGGGTTCGTAACTATATACTGTTTCCATTGTTAAAAAACCCCCAATAGTAACCGAGTCTTCATTTTTAGTTTGGGAATGGTCTAAATAAACATGGCTTCCAGGAGTCATAATTACCTGGTGGTTTTCCTTTGCCGCAGCAATGCCACCTTCTTCCCCTCTCCAGCTCATCACAATTGCATTGGGGGCAAGACCGCCTTCCAATATTTCATCCCAGCCTATCAATGTCCTGCCTTTTTTATTGATATATTGTTCCATCCGCTGAATAAAATAGCTTTGTAAACCGTGTTCATCCTTTAAGCCTTTTTCTTTAATTAGCTGCTGACAAAATTCACTCTTTTTCCAGGCATCCTTAGGGCACTCGTCGCCTCCTACATGGATATATTTTGAAGGAAACAATGCCATCACTTCATCCAACACATCTTCTAAAAATTTAAATGTATATTCAGTAGGGGCATATACATCGGAATGTACCCCCCAAGTTTCCTGTACCAGTTTAACCCTTCCGGAAGCCAATTCCAGCTTACTCTTTTCAGAAATCATATTGGCAGGAATAACTGTTTTTTGATCAGGAAAGCAACTTAACATTGGATAGGCTGCAATAGCTGCACCACTATGACCTGGCATTTCAATTTCTGGAATTACCGTAATGAATCTATCGGCAGCATATTGTACAATTTCCTTAACCTGTTCTTGTGTGTAAAAACCACCATCCCTACTATTGTCATTTCCCTTACCCGGATAGCGGCCTATAATGGCACCATTGCGCCAAGCACCTACTTTGGTAAGATTAGGATACTTTTTAATTTCAATTCTCCAGCCCTGGTCCTCCGTCAAATGCCAATGAAAATAATTCAGTTTATGCAAGGCTAGGTAATCAAGGTACTTTTTAATGAAATGTACAGGAAGAAAATGACGACCCACATCCAGCATAGCACCCCTATAAGCAAAACGTGGCTGGTCTTCCACCAACAACGCCGGAATGATTAAAGCGGTACTTTTTTCTGTAGGAAGCAACTGAAGTAAAGTTTGCATTCCATAAAAAGAACCTAATTCAGAATTTCCCTTAATATGAACACCATCCATTCCAGATTGCAATTGGTAGCCGGACGCCTTCAAACCTTCCCCCTGTTGACCACTTGAAATTGTAATACTTTTTGCTGCATCAGTAGTAACCTGTATTAATTTAAAACCGTAATGTTCCAGCAAATAGGTATTTAAAAAAGATGCCGTGGCATTATCCTTTTTATCTTTAACCACTAACCTAGTGGAGGAGTTGATGGTAAAGTTTCCAGTCTTTTCAGTTACCGACAAAGGCTGAGGAATGATATTAACCTGTTGTGCAAATACCGCTGAGCAGTATAAAACAAAAGCGCAAAAAAAGGAAAAAGATTTCAACATGGTGACATTTTTTAATAATGATGATGAATTTTTATTATCAATCCTTCGCAAAAGGTAGGAAGAATTTAAAACTAAGCGATTGCAAATCGTTCTAATTTTAATAAAGATCTGCTATTTTTTATAAACTGCACTGCCTAAAATATAATTTTATTGGGTGATTAAGCCTAAGTTGCCATACTGCAAAAATATTTACTCTAAACCCAATTGGATCGGCAGGTTATCACTCATTTATATAGTAAAAAATCAGATTTTCACCATTGACCATTCACATCTTTCATCCAGCTCACTTTCAGTTATTCATTTATAATTCATCTTTTAAATTCATTGCCTTCGCCTCCACAGCCGGCGGGCTGCGTAACTGCAACGCCGCTGCTGGTTTAAATTCGAGTATCGATTGGAGATTATTTTGATGCCCATGTTGGTCTTATGACCAACAACCGAAGCTTACAGTATACTTACCCGTTGCCAATAGTATACTATTTCGACGCTTCGCATGTTGGTCAAAAGACCAACATGGGCTTAAAACGATTGGCTAGTTTGGTGAATGGTAAAAGTTCGGCCATCTTCTGAAAAATAACGAAAGTCGATCAATTACTCTTTTCCCCAATTCATATTCGGCTGATCACCCATCACCAATTCCAATAAACCACCCTTTACAATATCTGAATGGCTTATCCAACATTTATTGTACGACTTGCCATTTAATTTTGCTGATTGAATATAATAATTGGCAGGTGAATTGTTTTTTGCTACAATGGTAAACTTGCCTCCACTTGCATAAATAGGATCAAGTTGAATAGTTGCTTTGTTAAACAAGGGACTAAACAATTCATAGCGATTATCTCCCGGACAAACCGGATGAAAACCTGCTGCTGCCAATACATACCAAGCCGACATCTGCCCTACATCTTCATTGCCTACCAATCCATCTTCCTCGGAGTTGTGATATGCCCTATCGCAAATTAACCTCGCCCATTTTTGTGTTAGCCAAGGTGCCCCTAGCCGATTAAAAAGAAAGGGAACATGGTGTACAGGCTCATTGGCCTGGTTATAATAATCATTCCACTCTAGGCTTACCGGGGCCTTTTCAAAAAAATTGGAAAGATCAGCAATGGCTTTTTCCTTACCACCCAACAGTTCTGTTAAGCCTTTTACATCATGGGGAACAAACCATCCCTGCTGATATGGATTGCTTTCCACACAGCCGTAATCCTGCGCCAATCGACCCTTTGCAGGCCATGCCAACCAGCTTCCATCTAGTTTTTTGGGTCTAAACCAACCCACCGATGAATCAAAAATATTGCGATAATTCTGCGAACGATGAAGATAAAGCGCAGCATCCGAAGTATGGCCCAATTGTTTAGCCAACTGCGCCTGGCACCAATCAAAATAAGCATACTCTAGCGTATTGGAAATGCCATTTGAATATCCCTTCTTTCCGTTACCAAATTTTTCAACCGAGTTGCGACAATATTCATAGGCCTTTGGAACATTGAAATTTCTTATCCCCTTATTATACGCATCTGCAATCATGCTTACCGCCGGATTACCAATCATACATCCGCTGTAGGCATTTAAAAACTCCCAGCGTTCTAGATAGTGTTTGCCGCTTTCGTCCGCCAGCTCCACCAAAGAATTGATCATATCATTTACAATCGTTGGGTTGATGATTGATTGTAAGGGAAGTTGGCTCCTAAAAACATCCCAGCCACTGAAAATAGTTCGCTTCGTGAATTTTTGACTTGTATGTGCCTTGCCATCTCCTCCAGGATAGTTGCCATTTACATCCGCAAAAGAGCGGGGGTCAATCATGGTGTGATAAAGTGCTGTATAAAATACAGTTTTTTGATCGGTTGTACCTCCTTCTACTGTCATTTTTTCTAGGGCCTTATTCCAAAGAGCTGTTGCCTTATTGCGGACCTCATTAAAATCCCAATTACTGATATCTGCTGTCAGATTCTGTTTGGCCCCCTCCATACTTACAAATGAAATCCCAGCCTTCAGTAACACGGCCTCATCTTTTTTAGTAGCAAAGTTTGCAAAGAACCCTAGGTGCTTGCCTTTTTTTTCTTTGCACCCATTGATTACCTCAGCACCGGCGGTAAGCGACTGAAAACTTTCCGCTTCGACAGACTCTCTTTTTCGACTAACCCCATCCGGAATGGCTGCACTCCACACGCCATAATTTTTCAATGGCTTACTAAATTTAGCATAAAAATAAACCGTGTAATTCGCCTGTCCAGCACCGTTACCCCAGCCCCCTCCCTGCGGAGTGCATTTCATCCAACCTCCAATGGTATAATCATCCAAAACCTTTACATATTGTTCCGTAGAAGTGCCGCCCACCCTTCTTGCTAAATCTATCTGGATCCTAGACTGCTCATGTTCAGGAAAGGTAAAACGCATCATACCACTATGCGGCGCAGCAGTCATCTCTGCTTTAATATGATAATCTGTAAGGTCCACCGAATAATAGCCTGCATGAGCGGTTTCACTTTTTTTATCATAACTACTTCGATAGCCTTTGATGGGGGTATTTTCTTTTCCTGAATTGGTGACTAATTTTCCGGCAGTTGGCATTACTAAAAAATTTCCTAGATCTCCATACCAGCCTATACCACTCATTTGTGTTAAAGCAAAACCTTCAATAGTAGTATGCTGAAAACTGTAACCTGGACCATTGTCACCGCCAGTAACTGTATTAGGACTTACTTGTACCAACCCAAATGGAGTAGTAGCGCCAGGAAATGTTTTTCCCAGACCATGTAATATCCCAGCCCTTTTAACATCCGTACTTGCTCCAATCAATGGATTTACATACGCTGCGGGAAGTTTAGTCTGAGCATAAATATTAACAATAAGGATGGAAGTAAATAGAAGCGTTATTATTTTTTTCAATGGCAGGTATTGATTTAATATTTGTCTATTTTCCAAAGCACTATTTTTTATTGTTTGTAAAAAAGTATTGCAACTACCCTATTTATATATAGTTTTCTGTAGCAGAAAATACCTTATCAATTCGTCATAAAATGCCAAGTATAATTACTATATGACCAAACAGTTGCACCTGAAGGAATAGAAACATTGCCTTGAAGTAACCCTGCCTTATCTTTTTTTGCTGACAAAGTAATTCGGGTGAATTTTCCTTTTTCATAATCAAAACTTTCGCCATCGTCATCGTACAATTGATAGGAACTTTCTTTTTTTCCGTAGTGCCTGATTTCTACCGGTAATTTCTCTTTTCCAATTCTTAAAATTGGTGCAGTCATTGGAATAATCCCTCCATCCCGAACATAAACAGGTATGATATCCAAGCCTGGTGTAATGGTTAACACTTCCCCTTCACCTGCAAATTTTCCGGTGTAAAAATCATACCATTTACCTTGTGGCAACACCACCTTTCGGGTAGTTTGACCCGCAAACAAAGGTGCAACCAAAAGATCATCCCCCACTATAAACTGGTCTTTAATTTCATGCTTAGAAGCTTTGGCATAGGGGTTATCAACAGAACTAAGTTGGCCTTTGGTAATCGTAGCGCTTACATTGAACCCTGGCACTAAATTCATTGCTTTGATAGGTGGCGTGCCGTAAAAAGCATAATCAGCATAATTGGTATATAGGTATGGAATCAATTGCATTCGAAGGTTAGCTATGAACTGCACCTGTTTTTCCACTTCTGGAAATGACCAGGGTTTGGTTCCGTCTGACCAAGCATTAATCATTGCTAAGGGTGAAAAACATACCGTTTGCATTCGCCTCAACCACTCTTCAGCCGTTGCAGAACCCCTCACTTCGGGGGTCCACAAAACGCCAATAAAGGAGCTATTAATCATTGCCGTTATAAAATCGGGATGACTATAATAATCATTGTAAATCACATAGGGTAAAGAGGAGCCTCCTGCATTGGAACCTCTCACCAAACCATAGGTTCGGGTATTTTTTTTTCGGTACAGATTGGCGGTCAGTTGTTGCATCATCAAGGGATAAGTCTGGCGAATTTGTTCCGCCGAATTACCAGAAGGGAATCTGGCAACATCGGGCCAAAGCCAATTATCATAGCCATCATTCTCGTCCATCTTAAAACCGCTTACTCCCTTACTGAGCAAATATTTGGTAAAATGTTGAGCAACTAATTTTTGCACTTGCGGCATGGAGTAATCCGGCACTACCCCTGTCCATACTGTATGAGAAGCAGTATAAGGCAAGATTGGTTTATACAATTCCCCCTCGGGCGAGATAAAGGGATTCATCCATAGGTTGGCATACACGCCCCTATTTTTTAAACTATCCATCAATAATTCAGGGTGAGGAAATCTACCTTTGTCCCACTCGTAGGTACAAGGATATGATTTACTTTGCCAGCCTGGTTCCAGTCCGATCACTGTTAATGGAAACTGATGCGCTGCATATTCTTTCACTTCATTCATCACATCCACTTCGCTATAAAGTGATGGGGTGCGATGCCAAAATCCTAACCCCCATTTTGGAGGTAGACAGCCTCCTCCATTAAATAAATTATACCGACGTACCGCATCCAAAGGAGTAGGTCCACCAAAAACAATCACCTCTGCCCCTTCAGATGGAATTAATATTTCAATATTGTCGGAATAAGGACTAGCTGTCCATTGCTTATCCGTATTTCTATCCCGAACAACTGGAGGATGCTTGCTGTCTTTTTCCACAGCAGTACCAATCCATACATCAATATAGCGTGCAGCATTGATTAATACACCATACCCGTTCGACGAAACATAAAATGGGACCGGTGCATGATTTCGGCCATTGTCTTGTCCGCCATAATGATCCATATGCAGCCGCATGATGCGTCCACGTTGCTCCACTGTTTTAAAGTTTAACCCCAAACCGAAAATTTTCTCACTACTATCCAATGGAAAATGCAGATAGGTTTTACCATCAATAACAGTAGCTTTTATTTCATTTTTAGGAAGTGGGAAATTTACCGCATCCATTAATTGCAAAGCTGCTATCCGGGGCTTTGTTTCTATGGCAGTATAAAAATTAAACTTGTCGGGTTTACCCACTTTTGCACTCCAAATACCCGGTGCTACTATCTTCCAGTCAATACCAGGCTGAGCGATTCCTATTGCACTTGAAAGCAATAAAATAAAAACAATAAAATTTTTCATACTTATTTTGATAAAAAATGAATCGTGATAAAATTTATTAAACTAAAAAAAGAAATACAGAATACAAGATTTTTTTGCAGCTTTAATTAATGCTGTGTTCAAATGATTATTACAAAATATTTTAAAAATATTACACTTCGCCATAAGCACCCAAATCCTTTTCCTTTTCTAGGTATCGCTGTAATAATACCATTTGATTGGTGGCTCTTACCAAATTTTGGCCTTCATATTTGGCCCCATAATATTTATCATCATTAATATGATCGGTTATGAACCTGAGCGCTTGCATATAAATCATAAACTTGCCAGCATAAAAAAAATATTTATTTTCCTTTTCGGTCAATTCATTCTTCATTTCTTCCTTATAGCCATTGATAATGGCCTTGTAAAAATCGTCTCTAACTTCAATCTTGCTGTAGTCTTTTTCTTCTTCGCTCACTGGGCATAAGTAGGTTCGAAGCATATCGCCCACATCACTGATAAAATACCCTGGCATTACTGTATCTAGATCAATTACACACAAGCCTTTATCGTGGCCATCAAATAACACATTGCTAATTTTAGTATCGTGATGGGTAACCCTCAATTTAAATTGAGGGTCAGAAAGCAATGCTGTATAAACTGCTACAATAGATTGGTTATTTATAACCTGCTCTATTAAATCCGTTGATGCAGTAATCCGATCTTTATTTCCATTTTCTAAGGCTGTTAAAAATTGTTCGTACCGAAGGCCAAGGTTATGAAATGAGGGAATGGTAATACCAAGCCCTGAAATATCGAGTCCGCAAAGCAATCGGGTAAACCTCCCAAATTGAATTGCTGCCTCATATGCCTGAGCAGGTGTTTGTGCTACCATCTTTGCATGTGAGCCGGCAACAAAAGGAAACATTCTATAATACCCTGAAGAAGGTATATACAAAAGATCTTCTCCATTAATGGCTACTAAGGGAGCAACAAAATGATAGCTAGGCCAATTCGCTGTAAAATAATCTGCAATCAAACGAATATTGGAAGCTATATTTTGTGGCTTAGTAAATACATGGTCGTTTACCCGCTGCAAAATATATTCATTTCCACTTACCGAAACCTTCCAAGTATGATTGATCAATCCTTCGCCAAGTGGAACCAGGGTCAAATCGTTATCATTAAAACCAAAAGAAGGCAACACCGATTCCAACATATTCATCCTTCTATAATTTTAAACTTCAAATATTAAAAAGCATCTGTTATTGCAAATGTAGGCTTGCGAAACATCCAATCACCACTGGTGAAGTCTGGAAAGTCGACTGTTTCATTACCCAATAAAATGGACTGTTCACTTAAAGGTGTAATGGCACTCCAGGCAGCTGCATCATATACATCCTGAGGCGTAGGTACCTGCCGCTTGATGGATTCAATAAAGGCATGAATCACAAAAAAGTCCATTCCACCATGTCCTGCCCCTTCCGATTCCTTGGTCCATCTTGCCCAAAGCGGATGGTCATATTTGTCGAGCCACTCGGTGGCGATATCCCATTGGTGTGGTTTGGCAGCCTTCCCCTCAATATAGATTCCATTGTTCACATCCATCCAAATTCCATTGGTACCCTGTACACGAAAACCCAATGAATAAGGTCTTGGCAAATCGGTATCATGTTGTAATAAAACAGTTTCTCCATTGGCACAATTGATTTGCGTGGTAACCACATCGCCCAGTTTAAATTCAACTTTTGCATTGGGATGATTGACACCTCCCTTTTTAACAATTTGATTATGCAAACCTCTTGCCTTGGAAGAAAATGAATTCAAACTTGTGAAGCGATTCCCTCGGTTAATATTGATATAATTGGCTAGCGGACCTACCCCATGCGTAGGATATAAGTCACCATTGCGGTGAACTGAGTGCTCTGTGCGCCATTTGGCCTCAGAATAACCTTTTTCGCCAAACTCGGCTCCATTGGTAAATTTCACTTCCCGTAAATCGTGCTGGTACCCACCTTGCAGGTGAATAATTTCACCGAAAATACCCTGACGAACCATATTCAACACCGCCATTACATCGCGGCGGTAACAAACATTTTCAAGCATCATTACCTGCGCATGGTATTTTTCTGCTGCCTTTACTACATCCCAATGGTCTTGCAAAGTAATCCCCAAAACCACTTCGGTAGCCACATATTTTACACCGGCTTCAATGGAGCCAATTACCATGGGTTTATGCCATTCCCATGGAGTTACCACAATTACGCCATCCAATTTTTCTTTTTCCAGCAATTTTTTCCAAGCATATATATCGCCCGTATAAATTTGTGGCATCTTCTTGCCACTCTTAGTAATCTTTTTCTTAGCAGCAATTAGCATTTGCTCATCGATATCACAAATAGCCACTACCTCTACATCGTCTCTTCTTAAAACAAGTTCTAAATGTCCCTGGCCACGACCTCCAACGCCAATAATGGCTATTTTTATTTTTTGATCTGCAGCTAGTGCGGATAAACTACTGCCAGGCCAAAGCGCAATAGAAGCTGCTGCCAAGCCGCTATTTTTAACAAAATTTTTTCTGTTCATGATTGATAAAAATTTTTAAGGTTTCAAAAGAAGATTGATATGTAAGAAGAATTTTAATAATCGAATATACAGTTTTTAGTATTCAATCCAATGTATAAACGATTGTACAAATTATTTTACAGTGAATTTGCATCCGCTATGTAAAAGAATCATAAGAATTTGAACATGGATATATTGATTATATTTTATATATTAAGATGACTAAATAATATTGGTTTCAGCAACCTCTTCCGCATAACAAATCATTTCGGGCGAACCGATCAGTTTCTCACCTACTACTTTTATTCACACTATTATTTCACCGCTATTACGAAAGAATTTTATTGAAAATAAATTTCACCGAAAAATTCAGGCAAATGGAAATTAGGTTCCGCTGACTGGATATCGCACCAAGCCACAAAATGAGGCTCCGGTAATTTGTCACCACATTTATAAAAGTTTACACTGCACTGCCTTCCTGAAAGGGCTGGAAAATTGTGGCAAACAAATACATTCAAAGGAATTGCCACCGATAGCTCCCAATAAATAGCCTCCTTCATTTTTACTTTACTGATAAAGCTTTCCGTTTTAATGGAGGCGACCAATGCTTCCGGCAATAAATCCCTTTCTAACTTGGTTTTCCCAAATCCCGCTAACTGAGTACCAATGCAGTTAAATTCAAAATTATAATACCCTTTTCCATCATTAAAATGGATAAAAAACTCCACACAACTATCTTCACAAACAGATGAATTCACTTGGGTATTAACAGCCCTGATATCATTTTCTTCCACAAAATATTTTAAAAAAACATAGTCATCGCTGTGTGCAATGGAAAAGCTAACTTCCGGTTTGTAGGGAAATTCTATCCAGGGCGTAAAAAGAAGTGGTTGCTTTTCGAATCCATTGAGCAAAGAAGATAATCCAACAACAGAATCTTCATATGCTGATTTTTTAATATTGGAAGCGAATACCTTTTTCATTGAAAAATGAAGTTTTTTAAATAAATGTACCTTTCAAGAACTATAAGATTGTATAATCAAGACAAACAATTGCAATACAAACGCTATTGTTATTATAAGAGTCCGAAGTTACAGGATAATTCTTACTACCCCTGAAAGTTTAGCAGCCATAATTACAAAATAAAGTTTGCGCAATCGGTTGTTTTGGTTCAATAATAGATAAACTCGTATATTTATAATTAAATCCATTATAAAATGCATAAAACCAATACCAATAGAAATGCCATTGTGATCATCGGAATTTTATTTTTCGTTTTTGGATTTGTAACCTGGCTCAATGGGACTTTGATCCCCTTCCTGAAATTAGCCTGCCAACTCGAAAATGACATCCAAGCTTTCTTTGTCACCTTCGCCTTTTATATGGCGTATTTTTTTCTAGCAATTCCTTCGTCAATGATTATTTCCAAAACTGGATTTAAAAATGGAATGGCATTGGGCTTGTTAATAATGGCCGTCGGTTCGCTCATATTTATACCAGCTGCCAACGCAAGAAGTTTTGGATTATTTCTTACCGGTTTATTTATTCAAGGCACCGGACTAGCATTGCTACAAACCGCCAGCAATCCATATATCAGCATTATTGGCCCAATAGAAAGTGCAGCACAACGAATTAGCATCATGGGCATTTGCAATAAAGTTGCCGGTATGCTAAGCCCCTTGATATTAGGAGCACTTGTATTAAAGAATGCTGGAAAAATTGAAGCTGAAATTGGAAAAGCCACTGACCCGGCTATCAAAGAAACCCTGCTCAATGAACTAGCCGCCAGGGTGATTAATCCCTATATCATTATAGCCATCGCATTGGTTTTATTGGCATTCTTGATTAAACGATCTTCCCTACCCGAAATAGACACGAATGCAGAAGATAGCTCTGATCAAACTCAGGTAGCAAAGACCAATATATTCCAGTTTTCACATCTTGTACTAGGGGTGTTATGCCTTTTTTTATATGTGGGGGTAGAAGTAATGGCCGGAGATGCCATCGGGGTTTATGGAAGACAGCTGGGTATGCCGCTGGATGAAACTAAATACTTTACCACTTTTACCTTATTATCCATGCTGGTAGGATATATCATCGGTATTTTTACTATTCCAAAGTATATATCACAACAAAATGCATTGGCCATTTCTGCAATACTGGGTATCATTTTTAGTTTAGCGGTATTTTTAACGGAAGGATATGTTGCTATCAGTTTTATTGCATTACTAGGATTGGCCAATGCTTTAATGTGGCCTGCCATTTTTCCATTAGCTATTAGCGGATTGGGGAAATTCACCAAAACCGGTGCTGCGCTACTTATTATGGGAGTTGCTGGAGGAGCTATAGTACCTTTGCTATACACAACATTAAAGGATAAAGGAATTGTATCCAACCAGGTGTCATTTCTAATCTGTATGCTGCCTGCTTATGTTTACATTCTTTTTTACGCAGTAAAAGGCTATGCAGTAGGCAAAAAATCCAGTTAAGTGAGAATTGAAATAATTAAATTTACCAAGGTTTTTATATTAAAGCATTTTGTAGCTAAATTATTGGAATAATACCACTATAATTTGCCAATTTATCATCATAATAATTAAGGGAGACTAGTTAAATTTGTTTTTAAAACCATTCGGCTGAATTTATTTTGGTAAGGGTTAACTAAATGAATTGAATGCGAGCTGGAAAATGGAGAACGAAAAAAGAATGAACTCCTGCTAATATATTGTTTTGAATGTTCAAGTAATTCCTATTCGAGCTTATACTTTGGGGACTTAAAAAATACCCTAAAAATATTTATTCAATGAGTTGTTATATCAATCGTGTTTTTTTGTCTGCATTTTTTTTTGCAGGAATTATATCAACAGCTCTGTCACAAAAAACACCTATTGCAGCACTAAGCAATCACATAACTGCAAAGGTAGATTGGCTGGTAACTTCTATTACCCAGAAAGCACAGGTAATTGAAGAAGGTGATAATATTACCCTTGACAATGGCTTGGTAAAAAGAGGCTTTAGGGTCGCTCCGAATTTTGTTTGTACGGATTATACCAATCTTACCAACGGGCAACAGTTACTCCGTGCAGTTAAGCCCGAAGCAAAGATTGTGTTGGATGGAAAGGAGTATAATATTGGAGGTTTACAAGGCCAAAAAGAAAATGCTTATCTACTACCAGAGTGGTTGGATAAAATGAGAGTGGGTAATGAAGATTTTGTATTAGTCAAACACCATGTTACCGATATCCAACCCTTTCTCCGTTGGAAACCTACCACCTGGTTGATGCCCCACCCCCCGGCAAAGGGAAAGCAGTTGGTACTTGAGTTTGAATCGCCCTTATCCACCTTAAAAGGATTGTTGGTAAAAGTAAACTATGAATTGTATGATGGGATTCCATTGATTGTAAAATGGGTTTCTATTGAGAATAAAAGTGATACAATTTTTAAATTGAATCGAGTAATTAATGAGGTGCTTGCCTTAGTAGAAGAAGAAAGTGCAGTAGTAGGCACTCCCGAAGAAATGAAAAAGCAGCATGGGATTTATGTAGAAACAAACTATGCATTTAACAATGCTATGAGGTATGATATTAGTGACCAAACGACTCATTGGAAAACCGATTCCGTTTATACCTCTCAAGTAAATTATAATTATCAAACGCCCTGCCTTCTCGAAGTATATCCGGAAAAAGCACCGGGTATTGAATTACAAGTAGGAGAACTTTTTACATCCGTAAGAACACACGAACTTTTAATGGACAGTTATGATCGGCAAAGAAGGGGTTTAATGATTAAAAAAATGTACCGAACGGTTGCTCCCTGGACCACACAAAACCCTATTTTCATGCATTTGGTCAGCAGAAATGATACCGAAGTTCGGTCAGCTATCGACCAATGTTTTGCTACGGGTTATGAAGCCGTCATTCTAAGTTTTGGCAGTCATTTAAATATGGAGGATAGCTCCATGCGCAATATTGCCCAATGGAAAGCGCTGACAACTTATGCGCACAGCAAACATGTTTTATTGGGTGGATATTCTTTATTCAGTAGTCGGCGCATCAGTGATGAAGATGATGTAGTGGATGCCAAAACAGGAAAGCCTGGAGGAGCTTTTTTTGGCAATGCCCCTTGCTTTGGCAGCAAATGGGGACTGGCATACCGTGATAAAATAAAATATTTCTTTGCACAAACAGGCTTTGATATTTGGGAAAATGATGGCCCCTACCCTGGAGATGTATGTGCATCTTCCTCCCATCCCGGACATAAAGGATTAGATGACTCCCAATGGCGCCAGATGGAAATTCAAAAAGAATTGTATCATTGGCTGAATGAAAGAGGTGTTTATATCAATGCCCCCGATTGGTATTTTTTAGATGGTACCCATAAAATCGGTATCGGTTATCGGGAAGTAAATTTTTCTTTACCCAGGGATCAGCAAAAAATATTAAATCGGCAGAATATTCATGATGGCACCATTGAAAAAACAGGGTCCATGAGTTGGGGTTTTGTACCATTGACCAGGTATCAAGGAGGCGACAAATCAGCCGTGCTAGAGCCTTTGAGTGAACACCTCAAAGATTACGAACAACTGATGATGCAATATTATGGCGCAGGTGTGCAGGCTTGTTACCGTGGGCCACGTTTGTATGATACGGAAGAAACCAGATTGCTCGTGGAAAAAACAATCCATTGGTATAAAAAATACCGCAATATCCTAAATGCCGACATGATCCAATTGCGCAGGGCCGACGGAAGGGATTGGGATGGATTGATTCACGTAAGTCCTTCACTTAAGCAAAAAGGCTTGCTGATGGTGTATAATCCATTAAAACAAAAAATTACCCGGACTATTAATGTACCCCTTTACTATACCGGCCTCAGGGATGCTGCAACGGTTAAGATCAGGGATACAAATCCGTTTTTAACTAAATTAAACAGAAACTATGAAATTGAACTTACGATATCAATTGAACCCGAAAGTTATAATTGGGTAATAATTGAGTAAGCCAATGAAAATGAGTATCTTTAAAATCAAGATTTTGCTATGAACTTACTTCCCTCAAAAAAAATGATTGGTGTAATCAGCCTGATTATCATTGCAGCTGTACTTACCGTATTAGCCCTACCCAAGGATAAAATCGACTTCAACACTCAGGTGAAGCCAATATTGAATAAAAAATGTATCAGCTGTCATGGTGGAGTGAAGCAAAAAGCAGGATTTAGTTTGCTTTTTCGTGAAGAGGCTTTGGGAAATACAGAATCAGGCAAACCTGCAATTATTCCTGGCCATCCCGAACAAAGTGAACTAATTAGAAGAATCACTGCCAACGACCCAGAAGAACGGATGCCTTATAAACACCCTGCGCTTTCCTCCGATGAGATTTCAATTTTGACTAAATGGGTGAAACAAGGAGCAAAGTGGGGAGAACATTGGGCTTATGTTCCTGTTACAGAACCGAATGTGCCAAGTATTTCTAATTCGTGGATCAAGAATAATATTGATCAATATATTTTCTCGAAGTTAAAAGAAGAAAAAATTGATCCTTCAACTGAAGCTGAAAAATCTATTCTCCTTAGGCGAGTAAGTCTTGATTTAACAGGAATACCTGCCTCCGAAAAACAGGCTACCCGTTATTTAACTGATCATTCAGATAAAGCCTATGAAAATTTAGTGGATGATTTGTTGTCGTCATCGGCGTATGGGGAACGTTGGACTTCCATGTGGCTAGATTTGGCACGTTATGCCGATACCAAGGGTTATGAAAAGGACATGGGTAGAACAATTTGGGAATACCGTGATTGGTTAATAAAAGCATTTAATAAGGATAAACCATATGATGAATTCTTAACGGAACAAATAGCGGGGGATTTACTACCTAATCCTGATGATACGAAGTATATCGCTACGGCCTTCCATCGAAATACGATGACTAATGATGAAGGTGGAACCGATAATGAGGAATTTAGAACATCTGCAGTAATTGATCGTGTTAGCACAACATGGAGTGCATTGATGGGTACAACGTTTAATTGTGTTCAATGCCATAGTCATCCCTATGACCCGTTTAAACATGAAGAGTATTACAAATTCATGGCTTTCTTTAACAATAGTAGAGATGAAGATACAGAGTCTGATTACCCCTTATTGCGAGAATTTGGCTCATCTGATAGCGCAAAGTTTGTTCAATTAATACAATGGTTAAATACGAACGTATCCAAAGAAAAAGCCAAAGAGTATTATCTATTTTTAAAGACATGGCAACCAGCTATTAATTCACTGAAATGCGATAGTGTTAATAATGGTTCTATAGCAGCTCTAACTAATTTGAGAAATAATGGTACGTGCAGATTAAAGGACGTTCCATTAAATAATCACACCCAATTGACGTTTAGATATAATTCAGACCCTAATATTAAGTTGAGTGTTTATGTTGATAGTGCCAATGGTCCACAAGTGGCTTCTTATTCATCCACAAAAGAATCGAAAGGATGGAAAATAGTTACAGTAGATATAAATCCAATTGCTGGACGACATAATTTATTTTTTAAATTAAGTAGTCCATCAACAGAGGATGATGTAACAGCACTAACATTCGATTGGTTTAGATTTTCAGATCCTTTTCCAGGGGCTGATAAACTTGGGTATGCTTTAGCCAAGAAAAAGTATGAAGAACTATTAAATGCAAATGTTGAGACGACACCTGTGATGGTGGAAAATAATGTAGAGTTATTTAGAACTACGAATGTATTTCTAAGAGGAAATCGATTGACAAAAGGAAAGGAAGTTGTTCCAGACGTTCCGCACATTATGAACCCTATGCCTTCCAATGCGCCAAAAAATAGACTCGGGTTAGCCATGTGGTTAACCGATAAAAAAAATCCATTGGTTGCTCGAACCATGGTTAATCGATTATGGGAACAATTGTTTGGGTATGGTATTGCTGAAACATTAGAAGATTTGGGTACACAAGGAATAACCCCTACACATAAAGACTTGCTTGATTACCTAGCATTTCAATTTGCGAATGACTATAATTGGAGCATAAAAAAAGTACTCAAGGAAATGGTTCTTTCTTCAACATATCGTCAAGATTCTAAGTTCACAAAAGAGTTGATTGAAAAGGATCCCAATAATAAGTTATATGCTCGAGGCCCTCGTGTCAGATTGAGTGGTGAACAAATCAGAGATCAGGCTTTAAGTGTGAGTAATGTATTGAGCCATAAAATGTATGGCAAAAGTGTAATGCCTTTTCAACCTGATGGAGTATGGAAATCACCTTACGCTTCTGAATTTTGGATTCAAAGTCAAGGTGAAGATTTATTTAGGCGTGCAGTCTATACCTATTGGAAACGATCTGCTCCTTATCCATCGATGCTAATGTTTGATGGCGGCACAAGGGATGTATGTGTTACACGAAGGATTCGGACCAATACACCTTTGCAAGCATTGACGATTTTGAATGATTCAAGCTATTTAGTCATGGCACGATTCTTCGCCAATAGGATGAATGAAATTGGAGGGAAGGATATAAACAACAAAATTGGTAAAGGCTATGAAGCCATGATGTATAAGTCCATTTCAGCAGGAAGACTAAACGCACTCGTGCAGTTATATAATAACTCATTGGAGAAGTATCAAAAAAATACAATTTCACGTGCTGAAATAGCAGGAGACTTAGGTAAAAATAATCCATCTGATGCAGCAATGGTTGTTGTAGCCAGCGCAATGCTAAATATGGATGAGTGGTTGAATAAAAATTGATTTATTGAATTTAAATGTTTTGTTATGAAAAAAGATATACATAATCAAAAGTTAGTAAAGGAAGCAAATAAGGCAATGCTTCAGCAATCAACCCGCCGTCATTTTCTTAAGGAAGGGGCTATGGGATTTGGTGCATTGGCATTAGGTTCGCTATTGGGAAGTTGTGGTGGCAATTCTTCCACCGCATCCAACAGCTTGTTTGATGCTGCCAATCCACTTGCATCTAAGCCCCCTATGTTTCCAGGCAAAGCAAAGTCCGTTATATACTT
>JBIKOV010000238.1:0-5054 GCA_044357815.1 Ferruginibacter sp.
TTAGTAAAACTGTCAATTAGCTGAGTACATTCTATTTTGAAAAAAAATATTAACATAGCATTAGTAGGAAATCCCAATAGTGGAAAAAGCTCTTTATTCAATGCTTTAACAGGATTAAATCAGCAGGTGGGCAATTTTCCCGGCGTAACGGTAGATAAAAAGACCGGACAATGCCCTATCGGAGAAAATCTAACTGCTACGCTAATCGATTTACCTGGAACGTATAGCCTCTATCCAAAGCGATCGGATGAGTGGGTTGCATATAAAGTATTGTTGCAGCAGGATGAAGATATTAAGCCCGATATGGTATTGCTAGTGGCTGATGCCAGTAACCTGAAAAGAAATCTATTGTTTTGCTCACAAATTATTGACTTAAAAATACCTGTGGTGATGGCTTTATCCATGACCGACCTTGCCAAAAATAAAGGGACAGAAATTGATATCAATGGGTTGGAACGAGAACTGGGGGTACCGGTGGTAAGCATTAATCCCAGAAAAAATAAAGGTATTCCGCAACTTAAAAAAATTGTTGAGCAGACCTTCAACGCAAATTTTACTGCTCCTCGCGAGTTTATTAATAATGCATCCTTATCTGAAAAGCCTATCGAAGAGGTGAAGGGGCTTTTACCGGGAATAAGTGATTACACCGCTTTGCATTACCTTATTAACCACCAACATTTTAAATTAAGCGCTTCTTTACAAGATAGTATTGAGGGAATTGAAATTGCCAATAATTTCAACCCCACCAAAACCCAGGCGGAGGAAATCATGCAGCGATATGGTCGTATCAAGCATATTATGAGTCAAACTGTAGTTGAAGCGGATCCTTTGCAAAAGACGCTGTTTACAGAAAAGCTGGATAATATTTTATTAGACAGGAAGTGGGGATACTTGATTTTGCTGGCCGTTTTATTTGTATTGTTTCAAAGTGTATTTTGGATCGCCCAATATCCGATGGATGCCATTGAGTGGAGCTTTGGTAAATTGAGTGGCTCGCTGGGGAACCTATTGCCCCCAACATGGTGGAGCGATTTGTTGATTAATGGAGTAGTGGCGGGTTTGAGCGGTATTGTGATTTTTATACCGCAGATTATGATTTTGTTTGGCTTGATCACCCTGTTGGAAGATACAGGTTATATGGCCCGCATCAGTTTTCTTACAGATAAGCTGATGCGAAGCGTTGGGCTTAATGGAAAAAGCGTAATGCCGATGATTAGTGGGCTGGCCTGTGCAGTACCTGCCATCATGAGTGCTCGAAACATCGAGAATAGAAAGGAGCGGCTGCTAACGATTATGGTTACCCCATTAATGAGTTGTAGTGCACGGCTTCCGGTGTATACCATTTTAATTGCTTTGGTGATTCCATCTAAATTGTATTTTGGTTTTTTAAGTATACAGGGACTGGTAATGATGGCATTGTATCTGCTGGGTACCGTGATGGCACTGTTGGTATCTTTTGTAATGCGCTGGTTCATCGACATAAAGGAAAGGAGTTTTTTCATACTGGAACTACCGGTGTACCGTAGCCCAAGATGGGCCAATGCCCTAACCACCATGGTGGAGAAGGCTAAAATATTTGTTTTCCAGGCAGGTAAGATTATAATGGTGATCAGTTTGTTATTATGGGTGTTAAGCTCCTACGGCCCTTCTGCTAAAATGGCTGCAGTATCTTCCCACTATGAGCAGCTTATTCAAACTTATCCAAATCAACAAAAAGAATTAAATAAGCAACGCAAAATGGAGCTGCTGGAAAATTCATTTGCTGGGATACTGGGTAAGGCGATTGAACCCGCTATCCGTCCATTGGGCTATGATTGGAAAATAGGCATTGCCTTGATTACTTCCTTTGCAGCAAGGGAAGTATTTGTTGGTACTATGGCTACCCTTTATAGTGTGGGCGATGATGCCGATGATAATAACAACACCCTTCGCCAAAAAATGTCGGCTGCAGTAAGAGCGGACGGAAGTAAAGTATACAACCTTGCCACAGGACTCTCATTGCTTGTGTTTTATGTGCTGGCCATGCAATGCATGAGCACACTGGCAGTAGTAAAAAGAGAAACCCGCAGTTGGAAATGGCCTGCCATTCAATTGGTGTACATGACCATACTGGCTTATTTAATGAGCTGGGTTACCTATTTGATTTTTCGGTAAATAAAACCTACAAGCCCCCGTTAAACTACCCCCTGCTTTGCAGTTATTTCTCCCGAACCCCAAAGGAAATTCAGGTAAAAGTAAAATTTAAACAGTCAAAAACAGGCCATTCAGCCAGTTATTTCACCACCCATCCAAATTAAAAAAATAAGTCAATGTGCTGTAACCCTTTACAGTGCTGTATTTTGTTAAAAAGGGACTTCGTTTAAATATACAGTACTATTAAATAAATGGTAGTATGTTTTGCATAGTACTAAATTTCTTATATATTTGCAAAAGAAATAGAAGAGATGGAGGCTGCATATAAGAATTGAAAGATTGCATTTCATCGGGTTTAGGAGTATTTTGAAATTTAAAATTGATAGCATGAACATTGATAACACCGCTAGCCAGATGCGGAAAGGGGTATTGGAATTCTGTATTCTTTCAATCATCAAACAGGGCGAGGCTTATCCATCCGACATTATTGAAAAAATGAAGTCGGCCAACCTGAATATATTAGAAGGTACTTTATATCCCCTGCTAACAAGGTTAAAAAATGCCGAATTCCTAACCTACCGATGGATAGAAAGTAACAGCGGACCGCCACGGAAATATTTTTCATTGACAGAAAAGGGAGCTGCTTTTTACAAGGAACTGGAAGCAACCTGGCATGAATTGGCCAATGCAGTAAAAACACTTTCAACGGCTGAGCAGGCGCATTCTGCAGAGCAGGAAGCAAGGGATGACCAAAATATTTCCGCTAATCCACCAGATTAATCATTTTTTGATACAATTATAAAAGCAAGACCTAAGTATTTTGTAGTGTTCAATACACTAGTAAATCGATAAAAAAATAGCCATGAAGCAAGTAATAAATATCAACTTCCACGGACAAGTAGTACCGATAGAAGTAACCGCTTTTGAATTACTTAAAAATTACACCGAAAGTCTTTCACGTTATTTTGCCAATGAAGAAGGTAAGGAGGAAATTATCAACGATATTGAAAGTCGCATTGGTGAACTTTTTCAGGAAAGACTAAAAAAAGGATCCACCTGTATCACCGATGAGGATGTAAATGCTATCATAAAAAGTATGGGAAGCCCCGAAGAATTAGAAGCGGTAGATGAAATCGGATCTTCTAATAGTAAACAATCAAAGGGGCCAGATCAATTCCAGCCAGGCAATTCTAATCGTTTATTTAGAAATGAAAACGACAAAATAATTGGTGGTGTATGCGGAGGCTTGGCCAATTATTTTAATATTGACCCAATATTGGTACGAATCATATTTATTGTGTTGCTCCTTGTAGGAGGTGCGGGTTTTCTGGCCTATCTAATTTTGTGGATTGCCTTACCTAGCAGTGCTTCCACGGAAATTGGGAGTACAAGAAAAAAACTATTCAGAGACCCAGACGAAAAGATAATCGCTGGCGTGTGTAGCGGAATTGGTAATTATTTTGGCGTGAGCGCCTGGATTCCAAGGGTGTTTTTTTTATTGCCATTCTTGGGTTTAGTATTTCGTTGGGGCCATTGGTATTTTCCTCATTTCATTAGTGTCTCCTTTCGTCCGGGCGCATTAATTGTTTATATCATTTTATGGTTGGTAATTCCGAAGGCGAATAGCACTGCCAAAAAGCTAGAAATGAAAGGAGAAAAAGTAGACTTGCATTCGATTAAAAACTCGGTGGTGGGCGAAATGAAAGATGTGCAGCAGCGGGCGGAAAAATTTGGAAAGGAAGCAAAGTCTTTCGCAGAAGATAAAGGGAAAATAGTAGGTGCTGAAGCAAAGAATTTGGTAAAGCGCAGTAGCAGATCACTGGGCGATATCATTGTGTTGCTCGTAAAAGCGATTGCTTATTTTATTATTGGTTGTTTTGGGGTTGCACTAGTAGCCGCCTTATTTGCTTTTGCCATTTTTTCTATCGGAATCTTTCCACTGAAAGACTTTTTATTGACCGATGGCTGGCAAAATATTTTTGCTTGGGGAACCTTAGTCCTTTTTATTGCAGTACCTGTAATAGGAATTATTACCTGGATTATTCGTCGCTTGGCAAAGATGAAGTCTAATCGGAGAGCATTGCGATTCACTTTTATTAGCCTTTGGGTAGTTGGATGGGCTTGTTTTATTAGCCTATTATCAGGAGTAGTAAGAGATTTTAAGAGTACTAATAATTTATATGAACAAGAAATTACTTTACCTAATCCTTTGGTAAACAAACTTGAAATAACGGCTCAAACATTACAAAATAAGTATAACCGAAACCAATTTTTTCATCAATCGCCATTTGAAAGTATTGGCTTGGAAGACGATACCTTATTTATAAAAAATGTAGAAATAAAAATCCTAAAATCTACGAATGATAGCTTTAGGGTTACCCTAGTAAAATTGGCAAACGGAAGAAATAGAAGAGTTGCAGATACAACCGCGAGTCTAATTAATTTTAATCTAGTACAAAAAGATTCGGTATTGCAATTGGATAAAGGAATTGGGATTACTCAAAAAAATAAATTTCGTAATCAGGGTGTAATCATAAACGTATATGTGCCGGAAGGAAAAAGAATTAAGATTGACCGTAGTTTGAATTGGAATGGTATATTTCTTTTTGAAAATTCTACTAATGACAATTTATATGATAATCAAGAAGAAAGAGGATGGCGACAAAATGTAGAGTATATAATGAACTCAGATGGTTTGTATACTTTAGATGGAGAGCCAGCTGATAACTCAAAAAATGGCGGAAAAACCAAGGTTAAAATTAATGGCAAAGGAATCTATCTAGATGAAAATGGATATAAAGTTTCAATTGATGTGAATGGCGTTCAAATAGAGGGAGAGGAGAATGATTTAAAAAAAGAAATAGAAAAGCGTATGGATTCAATTCGAATGAAAATAGAGATGGATAAAAAGCGGATGAGGG
>JBIKOV010000273.1:0-4308 GCA_044357815.1 Ferruginibacter sp.
CATAGCATCTAACACTATTTTGTCAAAAGCCTCAAAAGTGGTTACCTCTTTAAAATCGGCACCCGCTTTTTGCATTGGATAACGCAAACGAGTTGTATCATATAAGTCTAAAACAGAGGCTTGCACCAATGCACTGGTTCCGCCTTTGGTAATAGAAGACATTTCATTTCCTTCTATTTTAATAGGCCGTCCATCTCTTTGTTTTACAATTACCGAGGTAACATCTCCTTCGTTGATACAGGTACTGGCGTAATAATTGGAAACACCTGGAATCAGATTATCCGGCTTTTGCAAATAGGGCACCACATTTCGTACCGGCATTTCGCAACTAGCAGCTAACGTAGCTGCGGCAGTGCTAAAACCTAAATATTTAAGAAAATCCCTGCGGGGAGATTTTGCATCTAAAAGCCCTTTGTCATCTAGGTCTTCCAACGGCAATAGCTCTTCTTTAAATTCTTTTTCGGCCGTCTGCTGATAAGCTTCCGACTGATTTAATTCTCCAAAATTTTGCCAATACTTTTTTTCCATAAATGTGATAATGTGCTGATATGCTAATATGATAATGTGCCAATTAATTTGTAACCCTAGTCGTCAACAGCCAGCTGTATGAGCTGAATAACAAATTAATAATGGCATTTTTGACATTCCGTTCCACCAATTTTTTCTACCGTTACGCTATCCATTTTACCGGCCTTGATATCATTGTGAAACTTTTCGTAAATGCTATAAAACTTATTTCCCTCGCCGGTAGCTTTATTGTAAAAATCAACCTTGCTTTCGCGGTGACAATTAATACACCATCCCATGCTTAGGTCGGTAAACTGGTATACTTCCGGCATTTCCTGGATATTTCCGTGGCAGGTTTGGCAATTTTGCTTACCCACTTTCACGTGTTGGCTATGGTTAAAATAAACATGATCGGGGAGATTATGAATTTTGACCCACTCAATCGGCTTTCCCGGTTGATCGTATACTTTTGTATCAGGGTTCCAACCTGCGTAGGCGTACAATTTTTGTATTTCGGCAGTTCCATTTACAGTAGACCCGTCTTCTCTTACAATAGGATCTCCCTTGTACTCTTTAATTGCCTTATGGCAATTCATACAAGTATTAACTGATGGCACATTCGCATGTTTGCTATCCTGCGCTCCACCATGACAATATAAACAACTGATTTGATTGGTGCCTGCATGTACCTTATGGGAATAATAGATAGGCTGTACTGGTTGGTAGCCCTTCATACGACCCAATCCCATTGCAGCATTAATAGTGGTATATCCTCCAAAGCAGAATAAAATCAAAATACCCATCATTAAATAACTTTTGTTACGATAAAAAGGTACTGGCTCGGAACGAATAATGCCGTCTTTTTCATCCGCTAATTTTCGAAGGCTGCTGTTAACCTGTAATAATATAAGTGCAATTAATGCCAGGACAAGGGTTAAAATCCCAAATGTCAAGGAGTTATCTTCAGCAGGAGCATCGACGCCACCGGCTGGAGCAACTAGAACGGGAGCTTTATAGGCATCCGCATAATCCAAAATAGCAGTGATTTCATCTGCTTTCAGGTTAAACTGGGTCATCCTAGAGTTATACTTTGCCAATAATGCTTTAGCATACGGATCCGTTTCCAGCATCGAGTTGACATTATTCACCCACTTCAACGCCCATTCAGGATTTGGCTCTCTTTTTCGGGCACCCTGCAGCATGGGGCCAATATAATCCTCCAAGGGTTTATGACAGTTCGCGCAGTTTGCTTTAAATAAAGCTTCGCCGTCGGCGGCATAGCTTGTATTTGCATAGGAAACCAAGGCGATAAACAAAAAGGAGGCTAAGAGCTGGTTAAAGATTCTTCTATTGAGACTCATACAGTTGAAAACGGGTGTCTGGTGAGGAAAAATATCCTAATAATTCTGCAAAAGTAAGATAGGATTATGAGATAATACTAACATTTGAAAAAAATATTTTTCCTTGCCTAGCCTGATTTCCAGCCAATTGTTGATTTTGACCTAGCCCTATTGTCACCAATTTGTAATCCAAGTTCGCCGGAATAATTTTTTGGTATCGCCCCATTAAATCACAAAATTTTAACCCACTTTTGCAGAATGGTTGAAAAATTGAAACAACACTGGAAGGTAAATGGAATCAATTTGACGCTGATCTTGGCTACATTTGCTGGCGGAGGAAGCCTATGTGGATTGGCAGCTAGGCAATTACTTTTGCTAACGAATGTTGATAAAGGATTCTTTTGGCTGCTGCTTTATGTGCTCACCTCCACGATTTTATGGCCTTTTGCTATTTTACTAGTGAGTATCCCCTTTGGTCAGCTTACCTTTTTTAAACAATACCTTTTAAAAATTCGAAATCGAATGAGTGGCCAAAAGCAAACAACCCAATCCGTAGCCATTTTTGCCAGTGGAGCCGGTAGTAATGCGGAAAAAATAATTCAGCAAATGAATATTGCTGCGGAAACTGGCACAAAAAATTTCACAGTTAATTTAATAATATCTAATCGCCCTACTGCAGGGGTACTTGCCATTGCCGCAAATTACGATATTGATACCTTCATCATCGAAAAAGAGCCATTTTTGAACGGAGATGGCTATGTTAATGAATTGACTGCGAGAGGAATACAATTTATAGTACTTGCCGGTTTTTTATGGAAAATACCCCTTACATTAATTAAAGCTTACCCCAATAAGATAATTAATATACATCCCGCATTATTACCAAAATATGGCGGAAAGGGAATGTATGGCGATAAAGTGCACCAGGCAGTAATTGCCGCTGGTGAAAAAGAAAGTGGCATTACCATACATTATGTGGATGAGTTATATGACCATGGAAATATAATCTTCCAGGCCAAATGTACTGTTGAGCAAAATGATACCGCTGCTACGCTGGCAAAAAAAATTCACCAGTTAGAGCATCAGCATTATCCAGCAGTGATAGAAAAGTTACTTCAAATGCAAAATAGCCGTTAAAAGCAGATGGCAAGGCTTGAATCAAGTTTTGATAACGTAATATTGTGGCCTATAAATCAAATCTGCCTGAACCAGCCAATAAAAATATACTATAGCCTGCTACTCCTGCTTTTACTATCAGGTGCTGCCATGGGTCAACTCACGATTAGCGGTAATGTATTTGACTCCACTAGGATTATTCCCGTAGTGGATGTATTGGTGAAAAGCAGCGGGGGTACACAAGCGATTACCGACTCTGCCGGCCACTATGAAATTGTAACCACCGACAAAGACTCCCTCACTTTCATTTACAATAATAAACCTACCGCCCAATTTGCAGTTAGGAAGATAAAAAATATTGGCAGTTTTGATATTTCCCTACATATTCGGATAACTGAAAAATTTAAGACATTAAAAGAGGTGAAAATTTACACCCGTAATTACCGGCAAGACTCCATCGAGAATAGAATTTTTTACAGCAAAAAATTCAATTTTGAAAAACCCGGCATATCCTCATCAATCAACCCCGGCAGTGGTTCAGTAGGATTAGACCTCAATGAATTCATCAATATTTTCCGATTTAGACGAAATAAGCAAATTCAGAAAATGCAAGTCCGTTTATTGGAAGAGGAACAAGAGAACTATATCAAATACCGCTTCAATAAAATTGCCGTAAAAAGAATCACCCGATTGGAAGGAGCTGAACTAGATAATTTCATGGTACTGTACCGGCCGGATTTTGATTTTGCACAAACGGCAACCACCGTAGCGTTTTACCAATATATCCTCAATGCCTCTTACCAGTTTAAAAAGGAGCAATTGATCCGGAAAAATAAAAACATCCGCAATTGATATTTTTCTATCGGGGAATTTAAAAAAAGATGCCCTTCCCTTAATCATTATTTTATTTAACTTGCCGCTTGCAGTATTACGACACTACTTTCGCTTACCACTCCTTTTACTTTTGAACTATTTTTAATACAAAATTTAAAAAAATGAAGCAACTATTTTTTCTGATCTCCTTGTTCCTTCTTCAGGTAACCCTTTTGACAGCGCAAAAGATAGTACAGGCAGCCAATGCAGAAGCTGGTGGTTTTTCATCCAATCGCCTACAGCGAATTGACAATGCCATGAACGAATGGGTTCAAAAAGAGTGGATGAATGGTGGTGTTGCTATGATTATCCATGATGGAAAAATTGTGTATCACAAGGCCGCCGGTTATAATGACCTTGACAATAAAACCCCTCTAAAAAAAGATGCTATTTTCAGAATTGCCTCTCAAACCAAAGCGATCACCAGCGTAGCTATCATGATGTTGTTTGAAGAAGGTAAATTACTATTGGA